>CALFVE010000100.1 GCA_937928475.1 uncultured bacterium
TGCCGCTCTCCCGCGCCGCCACCTTGGCAATCACCCCCGTGACCCGCAAGGAGGCGTTCATGTGCTCGTTGAGTACACCCCGCGCGGTCTTCAGGCCCAGTTGCATACGCCGCTGGGCATCCCCCACTACCAGCCGATTGAGCATGACTGTCCCCGCCACGATGGTCAGCAGCCCGCCCAGGAAGGCGACCGCGACAAAGGCAATGAGCAGTTTGGTGCGTAAAGGAAAGTCCATGGTTTCGCCGTAATCCTTGCGCACGCCTCCGCCCGCCACCTCTCCGGCCCGCGCGAACTGCGAATCAGCCCTTCGCTGCTTGACCTGGGACGGAACCGTGCGGTTCACCTACGGCGCCGGCCGATACTCCGCCGCTAACAAGAAGGAGGTATCTATTAAACCTGCAGCGCTCGCGGCCTATTGTGCCCAGTGCTCCTCCCCAAGTCAAGCCGTTCCCACCTCGGCAAGCAGACTCCGCTTCTTCAGCGGAGATCGCTCACCTCCTCCGGCTTCGGAGGCGCCGCGACGAAACCTGTCCTCCGCGGCGGGCAAATCCGGCCCCGCGGTGAGGGTGCGAGGCGCCCTCTCCTGCGAGAGAAGGGGCCGGGGGTGAGGCACGACTGACCGAGGCGCCCAGGTTGTCCTAACCCACTCCGCCGGCGGCATCCTTGCCGGAACGCGAGCGGAAGAACACAGCCCAGAGCGCCGCCCACCGTCGGGCGCCTCGCGCGCCGAGGCGCCCGAGGCAGGTGAAAAAGACCCCAAGCGGCGAAAGAATCCATAGTCTGCCGCCGGCTGGGGGCAATCCGCCCTGATTGCGGCAGGCGGGCGCCAAAATCGAGCAATCGTCGGGCGCAAACGGGTTGTCTTCAAACCCGGGACTCATCCTCTCTTTCAGGAGAGCTCACTCTAGCAAGAGTCCCAGGAGGCCCGATAATGACCGGGTGCCGCACCGTCGCGGTCCTACAGACGGCTCTGATTCTCGTCTACCTGGCAGCCGGCACACCAGCCCCTGGCGGTCGGTTGGCTGGCCCTTACACCGATACTTCCTACCTGACTAGCCTCTGGTTCGGAGCGCACTCGCATTGGCTTCAGCCCTGGCGCGCGTATCTGGAAACCGTACCGGCTACAGTGTTCCTTCAGGGTATTGGTATCAACTTCAACGTGGAGCCGGGCCAGGCCGACCTGGTCGCTCAAATGCTCGCCAAGTGCGGCGTCCGGTGCGCCCGCATCGAGATCGGCTGGGGGAGCCTGAACTACGATGACGAATCCCAAATCAACAACGCGGAGCGCTTGCGCGTGTTGCTCCTGGCTTGCCAGCGACACGGCCTGCGGCCCTTGATTCTGCTCAATGCCCATCAGGGTGTGCCTTGCCCGGCGCGCCTGTTTCAACGCCGAATATTGGCCGAGGCGCCGGCAGGTACTCGCCAGGTCCAACTGGACAAGACAGACGATCTGGTGGTGGGACGCAGCGGACTGGCCAATCTTTCCGGCTACTGGGCGGCCGAGGCAATCATCACCAAGATCGCGGGCAGCACGGTCACCTTGTCCAAGCCTCTGCCCAAGCCACTTCCCGCGGGGACGCAGGTGCCCATGGCAACGCTCAAGCATCGGCCCTTCGCTGCACCGGGCAGCCCGGAGTGCGAGGAAACGGTGGCTGGTTGGTTGCGTTATGTGGCTACGGTCGCCCGGTTCGTGACCGAGGTGCTGGAGACGGAGCAGGCAGCGGATAAAGGCTTTGATCTGGAAATCTGGAATGAACTCTCGTTCGGCTCGCGCTTTCTCTGTCTCAACTACTACTATGATCCTCCGGTGGGCACCTGGGACGATCACGCGATTTTCGGGGTGCTAGTGAAGTATACGGCTGAGTACATAGAGGCGCATCCTACCGACTTCGCGGGGGTGAGGGTGAACGACGGCTTCGGCAACACGATTCCTTGGCCCGCCTCCTCGCGGGAACCGGCCCGCATCTGCGCCATCGGCAAGCATCCCTATGCGGGCCGCCGCAATTACCCGCAGGACGAGTACAAAGGCATCGCCCTCAACGCGCTGGGGGAGGCAGACAAGTACGTACCCGCCTACAGCGCGAACTTTCCCGAGTATTTCGCCACGGCCTTGCAGACGGAGACCTTGATGCGGGATACAGCTCCGCTGGAAACGGAGATCTACGGGGTGAAGCACGGGCGCTATGCCCGGCCCGGCTGGCCTTGCACGGTCTGGATCACTGAAGTCGGCTACAGCCCTAGCGAGGACGCAGTCACCGATTGGGCCGAGGCTCAAGCCCTCAAAGCCAAAACCACCGCTCGGTATCTTACCTTCTACCTCAACAAGGGCGCTGAGAAACTTTGCCTCTTCGCCGCGGCCGGGGGAGACATGAGTCTAGGCGTAGTGCAGGATAACTTCCTGTCTTATGCCAGAGCTAAAGCCGCCTATCCTGCGGAGGACGAACCCTACCTGTCCTCCTCACTGCGCGTGATCGCCCGACTAGTGAGTAAAATGAGTGCGGGCCTGGACCCCGAACTTCGCTACACTCGCGATCTGGTGGTGGAAGCCATCGAGGACACCCACGATCGCTACCAGTTCCCTGGCGACGGCACGCCCCAGCATCCCCCGCTCTACGACCGCGAAGTCTTTGCTTTCCTGCCCT
>CALFVE010000101.1 GCA_937928475.1 uncultured bacterium
TGGAGTTTGATCCCCAGACGCACCGCCTCAAGGTCAAGCGGGGGGTGCTCCAGGTCTACGGCCTGCGCCTTCCGCTGCTCTTCGACTGGACGGAACGGATCGGCGCCGAGCGCGAGTCCACGCACAAGGTGCTGCCCATGCCGCGTTACTCCAAGCGCGACGGGCTACTCCTGCCCTACTATTTCGACCTGGCGGAAGATCGCACCGACCTGCGCAGCACCCTGGAGGTGCACCTCACCGCCAAGCGGGGAGTCACTTTCATGAGCGAGACCGTGGTCCCCCGGGGGCGCTGGGTTGGGGAAGCCTATGCTTCCCGCATGGAGGACGTGCGCGGCAAGATGTTCGCCAACCTGGTCTACGACCGGCTTCCGGAACTGCGGTTGACCGGCTACCAGCACTCACCGCGCCAGGAGCAGGGCTGGAGGGCAAGCCTGGGCCTGGGCAACTTCTATGAGCGCGACCAGTCGCTAGGCGGACCGCCCGAGGTACACCGCTGGCGGGGAGAGATAGGCGCGGGCTACCTGTGGGGAGGGCAGGCGCGCCGCCGAAGCCAGGGGGCCTGGGCGGAGGTCGCCGGAACCCACGCCATCTACAGCCAGGGGGAATCCTACAGCGACCTGGCGCTCACCCTGGGAGGGGGCCGCCGATTCAGCCCGGCGCTGGGCGGGAGCCTGGAGTTCGTCCATCACTTCCTCGGGGGGCAGACGCCCTTCCAGTTCGATGCGGTGGACCTGCGGACGGAACTGCGCCCGGCCCTCCAGGCCCGCTTGACGGAGACGTGGCGAGTTAGTGCTTCGGGCCGCTGGGACCTGGACACTCGCCGCCTGCGCGATTACTACCTGGAACTAGGCAAGCGCATGCACTGCCTGACCTGGAGCGTCTTCTACCGCTTCATCGGGGGCAGCGTGGGCCTGCGCCTGGATATCAACGGCCTGACCGGGGACACCGAACCACCGGCGCTTACCGACCCGCTGGCCCAGGAGTACCTGCGAGCGCAGGAGGACCTGAACCAGCCCGCAGAAGCGAGGGACGGCACCTAGAGCGCCGACCATATTCACCACTCACTGCTATCCTCCGGCGTCTCCCCGAACCCGAACTCCTCCGCAATCAGCCCCGCCAAGGCCTCCGCCGCCGCCACGGCCAGGCTGTCGTCGAGCGCCTCCACCATCACCCGCACCAGCGGCTCGGTCCCCGAGGGGCGGATGAGAATTCGCCCCCGCTCCCCCAGCCGCTCTCGCCAGGCACGCGTCTCGCCCTGCAGGCGCGGGCTGTGCTCCCAAGCGTGCTTGTCCCGCACCCGCACATTCAAGAGCACCTGCGGGACCTTGCGCACCGGCGCGGCCAGTTCGGAGAAGGGCCGCCCCCGGCGGCTCAGCACCTCGCAAACCCGCAGCGCGGTATACAGCCCGTCGCCCAGGCCCAGTTCAGCGAAGATGATATGCCCCGACTGCTCCCCGCCCAGGACGGCGCCGCTGCGGCGCATCTCCTCCGCCACGAAGCGGTCGCCCACCGGCGCTCGCAGCAGGCGGATGCCCCGCTCGCGCAGGGCAATCTCCAGGCCCAGGTTGCTCATTACCGTCCCCGCCACCAGCGGCGGTTCCAAGCGGCCCCGCTCCTGCAGGTCGGCGGCCAGCAGGTACTTTACATAATCCCCGTCCCGGCGCTCGCCGGTCTCGTCCACGAACATGGCCCGATCGGCGTCGCCGTCGAAGGCCACGCCCAGGTCGGCGCCCTGCGCGCGCACCGCCTCGGCCAGGCGCTCGGGGTGCAGAGCGCCGCAGTCCACGTTGATCAGATCCCCGCGTGGCTCGGCGTACAGCGCGGTCACCTCCGCCCGCAGCCGTCCGAAGACCTCCGGCGCTACCTGCCAGGCCGCTCCGTAGGCGCAGTCCAGTACCACCCGCAGGCCGGCCAGGTCCAAGTCCGCCGGCAGATGCTCGGCTAGCAGGCGGAGATACCGCTCGCTGGCATCGGGCAAGACCTCAGTCAATCCGACTCGCTCGCCGGTCGGCCGGGGGAGTAGGTCCTCCTCGGCAAAGACCAGATTCTCCAGGGCCCGCTCGGCAGAGGCAGGGAGTTTGAGGCCGTGCGCGTCCGCCAGTTTGATGCCGTTGAACTCGGGGGGATTGTGGGACGCGGAGATGACCACGCCGCCGGCGGCCTGCTCGCGGCGTACCAACAGGAACAGCGCCGGACTGGGGAGGACGCCGCAGTCCACCACCTGGGCGCCGGTGGAGCACAGCCCGGCGGTCACCGCGGCCGCCAGCATCGGCCCGGAGAGGCGGGTATCCCGGCCCAGGAGTACCTGGGGGGCCCGGCCGCCTTCGGCCAGCCACTGCCCAAAGGCCCGCCCGATACTCAGGGCCAGTTCGGGGGGTAGGTCGGCGTTGGCGATCCCCCGCGCCCCGTCGGTGCCAAACAGTTTTCCCCGCGCAGTCACCAAGTAGCGTCACTCCCTAAGGTTTTTTGGTTTGCGAGAGGCGCGGGGCGAGGATAGGAGGCAGGACCGGGTGTGTCAAGGCGCGACAGCATGGGCGCACGGTCCAGATTTGGCTCCCTGGGGGCCCTCGGTACGAGGCGCACCTGCAGCCGGCTTATCACGGCGGTGCAAGAGGCTCCGCGTGGCGCAGGCTTCCAGCCCGCAGGTTCCGCGTGGCGCAGGCTTCCAGCCTGCGTTCGCCGTTGCGAAGACAGCGGGAGGCCAGGCCGGAAAGGCAACTGGAAGGGGCAGACTGGAACAAAGGCAGGCTGGAAGCCTGCCCTACGCGTAGCAGAGGCACCTCTTACCCCCCTCCGGCGTCTGTAGTATAATTGTCGGGCAATCGCAGACAGGAGAGTTGTGGCATGGCCTTTGTGGAAAAAG
>CALFVE010000102.1 GCA_937928475.1 uncultured bacterium
CTGGCGGCGCCGACCGTAGACGGCGCTATGCGCGCGCGCCACCAGCGCGTTGAGATATTCGGTGAGCCGGGGGTCGCGCCCGTGGGTGCTTTCGCGAGCCAGGGCCAAGGCGGCTTGCCGGTACAGCCGGCCCAATTCTTCCAGTTCACGGACGGGCAGGCCGGTCAGTCCGACCGCCTCGGCGCGCCGGACCAATTCCGCCAGTCGCTGCCACTTGGCCGTTTCGCCTTCGCCTGGAAGCATGTCTAAGCCGCTAGAGGGTAGAATAGTACTGGGTCCGCGCCGGTTTGACCGGGCGAAACCTGGCACGGACCGTTCGGGAGACCTATGCCCGCTGCGCCTGAGCAATATCATGACCGGCTGGTCATCGAGACGCCGGAGCACATCCAGTTCTCCTACGAACTAGCCGGGCTAGGCTCCCGCTTCGTTGCTCTGCTGCTCGATACGTTGCTCCAGGGCGCAGTACTGGCCCTAATCATTGGAATTGTCCTCCGCCTCCCCGATCTCCTGCCTGACTGGGACCCCGGGGTTACGGTCCTGGTGCTGCTCTCCTTCTCCACGCTCTTCTCCCTGGCCTACTTCGTTGTCCTGGAGTTGGTGTGGCAGGGCCAGAGCGTGGGCAAGCGTCTGCTGGGCCTGCGGGTGATCCGGACCAACGGCACTGCGGTGGGCTTCAGCGAATCGGCGGTGCGCAATTTGTTGCGTCTGCTCGATGCGCTGCCCGCCTTCAATGTAGTGGGCGCTCTGTTCATCTTCTTCAGCCGCCACTGCCAGCGGGTGGGGGACTTCGCGGCGGGCACGCTGGTGGTGCGAGAGCGCCTGGTTCCCGCGCCGGAGAAGAGAAGGCTCGGCGGGGTGCGGGCTCGCGAACGGGGGGAACTGGCCGTCTTGCGCGCGCGTCTGTCCGCCGAAGAGGTCTCGGTAGTGGAGCGGTTCATGGAGCGCCGCCATGAACTGGCCCCTGAGGCGCGCTACCGCCTGGCCGAACAGATCGCCGCCCGCCTGCGCGCCTATGAGCCCTCCCTGGCTGCCCTGGCCCCGGAGGAAGTGGTGGAGAGGGTCTACCGAGCCACGCACTGAACCTCGCGACTGGTTTCCCCTGCCCTTTCCCCTCAGCTACCCAGCGGAGCCTCGCCCATCCGCACCGAGAACCGCTACTCTATGATCGTCGCCTTGTGCCGTTCCGTGAGCTGCGCGAACTCGCCGGTCACCATGTAGGCAACCCGCTCGGCTATGTTGACCGCATGATCGGCAATTCGTTCCAGATAGCGCGCGGCCAGCAATAGGTGCACTGCCTGCCGCACCACCTCCGGTCGCTGCTCCATGATCTCGATGAGTTCCTGGAGTAGCCCCCCCCACATGCGATCCACTTCGTCGTCCTTCGCTGCCACTTGGTCCACTAGGTCCAGGTCCTCGTGCACCAGCGCCTGCAAGGCCAGGCGGTGCATGTCCCCCACCGCCGCCGCCATGCGGGGAAGGTCCACCAGTTCCTTGAAGTAAGGTCGGTCGGCCAGCGCCAGCGCCGTGCGGGCAATGTCCACGGAGTAGTCACCCACCCGCTCCACGTCGGCGATGACTTTCATCACCGTACCGATAGTGCGCAGGTCCCGCGACATCGGCTGCTGCAGAGCCAAGAGCCTCATGCAGTGCTGCTCGATGTCCAGGTCCATGTCGTCGGCCGTGTCGTCGTCGCGGACCACCTGCTTGGCCAGGTTCACGTCGTGCTGGGCCAGCGCGCACACGGCGCGGTCAAGCATGGACTCCACAAAGGCGCCCATTCTCAGCAGTTCCTGCTTGAGTTCGGCCAGTTCCTCGTCAAAGGCGCGGCGTGTGCGTAGCATCGGCCCCAGAATCCCTCCTACCCGAACCGGCCCCGAATGTAGTCGTCCGTGCGCGGGTCCGCCGGCCCTTCGAAAATCTTCTCGGTCCGGTCGTATTCTATCAACTCGCCCAGCAGAAAGAAACCGGTGTAGTCCGATACCCGCGACGCTTGGTACATGTTGTGGGTTACAATGATGATAGTATAGCGTTGCTTGAGTTCGAGCATGAGTTCCTCGATATGGAAGGTCGCGGTGGGGTCCAGCGCACTGCAGGGCTCGTCCATGAGCAGGATTTCCGGCTCCACTGCCAGCGCGCGGGCGATGCACATGCGCTGCTGCTGGCCGCCGGAGAGCGCGATGGCCGTTTGGCGGAGTTTGTCTTTGACCTCGTCCCAGAGCGCGGCGGCCCGCAGGCTGCGCTCCACGATCTCCTCCAGGCGCGAGTGTTCGCGGACCCCTTGCAGGCGCGGCCCGTAGGCAATGTTGTCGAAAATGGACATGGGGAAGGGGTTGGGGGCCTGGAAGACCATCCCCACGCGCCGTCGCAACTCCACCACGTCCGTCTCCGGCGTATTGACATCCTCGCCCTCCAGCAGCACCTGCCCGCTGACGCGCGCCCCCTCGATGAGGTCGTTCATCCGGTTGAAGCAGCGCAGGTACGTGGACTTGCCGCATCCGGAGGGGCCGATCAGCGCCGTGATATGGTTAGCCGCGAAGGCCGCGCTGACCTCGCGCAGAGCGTGGAAACTCCCATAGTGCACGTTGAGGCCGACCGTCTCCACCACAATCGGTCCCTCGGGCCGGAGAATGGGCCGGGGGCGTTCCATTGTGGGCGCTTCTGCAGGCACCTTCTTCACCACCTACGCTTGGCTCTCATGCGCGTACGAAGCACGATGGCGACGAGGTTCAGGCCCAACACGACCAGAACCAGGACCAGAGCCGCCCCCCACTTGTGTTCGGGCGGCACATTCGGCACCTCGGTGGCCATGACATAGATCTGGTAGGGCAGGGCCAGTACCGGGCTGAGCAGGGACTTGGGGAAGGGGCTGGAAAGCGCGTAGAAGGCCGCGGTGAAGAGAATGGGCGCCGTCTCTCCTGCCGCCCGCCCGATGGCCAGGATTAGTCCGGTGAGAATGCCCGGCAGGGCGTTGGGGAGCACGATCTTGCGAACAGTTTGCAGGCGAGTGGCGCCCAGCGCTAGGGACCCTTCGCGCAGCCCTCGAGGCACCTGACGCAGGGCTTCCTCCGAGGCGCTGATTACTAAGGGCAGAACCAGCAGCGCCAAGGTACAGGCCCCCGCCAGCAGGCTGCGGCCGAAGTGCAGCAAGGTAACGAACAGGGCCAGGCCGAACAGCCCGTAGACCACCGAGGGGACGCCCGCCAGATTAACGATGGCCAGCCGGATGAGCCGCACCGCGGGGCCGGGGCGGGCATACTCGCTCAGGTAAATGGCGGCCATGACCCCCAGCGGCGCCGCGATCACCGTGGTTAGCCCCACCAGCAGCACGGTGCCCACCACGGCAGGAAAAATCCCTTCCTGCACCGAGCTCAGGAAGGTCCAGGTCAGCGCCCGGGCCCCTTTGGCGGTCATAATCGCCAGGATAAGCAGCACCGGCAGCACGGTAACCGCCGCCGCCAGCCACAAGCCGGCGAAAGCAAGTTTCTCCACCAACTTCGCCCGGTGCAGTCCCCGGGCACGAGAGCGTCCTCGATCGGCGCTCGGGGTGAGCAGTTGGCTCTCGCCCAGGGCGGTCATGCCCTCACCCCCGGGATGCGCCGCATGGCAAAGTCCGAGATGACATTGACGGCAAGGGCGATCAGAAACAGGATCAACCCGATCATGAACAGCGCGTGGTAGTGTGGGGTGTAGTAAGCGGTCTCGCCCATCTCGGCGGCGATGGTCGCGGTCATCGTGCGCAGGGGTTTGAGGAAGCCGACAAGCCCTTGGGGAATGACCGGGGCATTGCCGGTCACCATCAGCACCGTCATGGTTTCGCCAATGGCCCGGCCCAGGCCAAGGAGCATGGCGGCGATGATGCCCGAGCGCGCCGCCGGCACCACCACGCGGGAGATGGTCTGCCAACGGGTCGCACCCAGCGCGAGGGAGTTCTCCCGATAGGCGCGGGGCACGGCCGAGAGGGCGTCTTCGGAGACGGAAACGATAGTGGGGACGGCCATGAAAGCCAGGACCAGCGACCCCAGCGCTCCGAACTGTCCGAGGGGCAATCCGAACACCTTGGCCAGCCAGGGGCCCAGCAGTAGCAATCCCAGAAAGCCGTAGACCACCGAGGGCACCGCCGCCAGTAGTTCCACCAGGGGTTTAAGCACCTCGCGCGCCCGAGGCGGGGCCACCTCGGAGATGAACACCGCGCAGGCCAGGCCCAGTGGTGCGCCCACCACCATCGCACCTGCAGTGACATAGAGGGAGCCGAGAATCAGCGGCAGGAGGCCGAACTTGGGCGGGTCTGCGGTCGGCGACCAGCGCGCGCCGCTCAGCATCGCTCCCAGCCCGATCGTCTTGAGTATGGGCAGGGCATCGCGCAGCAAGAAGACCAGAATGGCCAGGACAAAGACGACTGCGAGGAACCCGGCCACCCGAATCAGCGCCTCTACCACTCGCTCCAGCGGTCGGCGCTTGCGCCTGCTTGGGCGGATGCTTAGCATTATCGGTAACTGAACCGCGCGTGTTGGGCGTCCCCTGCAGGAGCCGGCCCAGCGGGCCGCGACGCGCAATCGCGGGAGGACAAGCCGGCCCGCGCAGACCTCGCCCTCGGGCAAATCTCACGCATGTCGGATCACCGGCGCGGGCCGCCTTCAGTCCCCGCGACGCACTCGCAGCCTGCGGCCGGCCCCTCCGCAGGGAAACACTGGAGACATATGCTCAATCAGCCAGCCGACGGGGGCGAAGGCGAGGCGAACCTCGCCTGCCCTCCGCTTGGCTTTACGGCTTGCCCCTAGGTTGTAATTGCGAGTCGCACAAGTGCGCGCCGGGCGTAGCGGTTTTCCGACCGGGGGCACGGGCACCCCGCCGCTGCGATTGTCAACTAGCCGCCCGCACGCACAAGTCGAGTCCGGAAAGGCCTGACGGGCGAGACGCCGGTAGTAGGGCGCTCTTGAGACCGCCTCTAAGATGGCGTCTTCGCCGCCGCCAGGGGGATATACCCCACTTCCTTGACCAGGGCCTGTCCCTCCGGCCCCAGGCACCAGTCCAGGTAGTCCTTGAGCGCCCCCGTGGGTTCGCCGTCGGTGTAGACATACAACTCCCGGGCGAGGGGGTAAGAGTTATCCCGCACTGTGGCCTCGCTGGGCAGCACAGCCTTCCCCCCACCCAGGGGCACGACAGCCAGCACCTTCACGGTGTCGTTGACGAAGCCCAGACCGATGTAACTGATCGCGTTTTTGGTTGTGGCGATGGTCTGCATAATGGCTTCGTTTGACTGGTGCAGTGTGTTAGGCAAGTAGTCCCGGCTTTTGTCCTTCCCGCCCAAGGTAATTACCATTTCCTTGAACGACTCGTAGGTCCCGGAGGACGAGTCCCGGCTGACCACCTGTATCTCCCCCAGTCCGCGCGCGCCGACTTCGTCCCACTTGGTGATCTTGCCCACGTAGATATCGGAGAGGGTCTGCACGGAGATCTCGGTCAGCGGATTCTGCTTGTTGACGATGACCGCGATCCCGTCGTAACCGATCAGATGCTCTACCGGATTGACCCCCGCCGCCTTGGCCTGCTCAATTTCCTCGGGCTTGATCTTGCGGGAGGAGTTGGCGATCGTGCACGACTTTCCGATCAGTGATTTGATCCCGGTGC
The DNA here is from genome assembly GCA_937928475.1 of uncultured bacterium. Classification (GTDB taxonomy): domain Bacteria; phylum Armatimonadota; class Zipacnadia; order Zipacnadales; family Zipacnadaceae; genus Zipacnadum. The sequence goes on from CALFVE010000102.1 coordinate 5,629, forward strand.
CGGAACCTCCGCCGGCGACCGCAATCTTGACCTCGGGGTGCTTCTGATTGTAGGCCTGTTGCCACTTCTGCGCGATGGGCAGGATGGTATTCGAGCCCACCACCATGATCTCCCCGCTTGCAACCGCCGACGGCAGGGGGGGTGGTGCCACCGGAGGCGTCACGGCAGGAGTGCCCCCCTGTGGCCGCGAGGGGCAACCGGCCAGAGACGCAATCATGGCCGCGGCGAACAAGACTGCAAGCCCAACCCCAGACATTTTTCGTGCTGACATGCGACGTTCTCTCCTTTCGACGGCGCGTCCGAGCGTCTGCATCCACATCTGCTGGGCCGCTGCCGCCCTGCGCTCTCGTCTACTTCCCACCATATTTGAACTGCCACTGCAGGCCCCAATCAGTGTAACTGCCGCCCTTCAGGTCGCGGTATCGCTCCACCTGGACGGTCACGCGTTGGTTCTTGTCGAAATCCCAGGCAGCCCCCACAGTATGCCGCTTGTAGGTGTAACTGGTAGGCTTGCCGTCATCAAATACATCGTAGCGATAGAAGGGCATGGCCTTCTTCTCGCCAGCGGCATATTCTACCTGCCCGTACCACCCCTTGGCCTCCACGTCCAGGATCTCTCCGTCGAAGTATTCGCTTTGCAAAGCGAGGCCAGACGGGAAGTTCCACCGCAGGTGTGCTCCTAGGCAGTTCTGGTCGTAGTCCCTCTGTGCCTCGCCGTCCAGGCGACTGCGTCGGGCATCAGTGTACGACACTCCGGCTACCCCGTGGTTAGGCAGTGGCCACTGGGCTCGCGCGGTCCAGGCGTGCGACTCTTCGTCATTCCAGTCTCTCATGCCGTTGGAGTAGCCCAGCGCCAGTTGTGGCGTTCCTCGCTTCGCGGGCTTAGAAAGCAGGTAAAAGCCGGTCTCTCGCTCGCCCGGAAAGAAACTGCGGGCGGCCTTGCTGCGCTCGAAGGGCAGGCGCTTGCTGCTCGAGTACTCCTCCTCAAAGCCGAAGGGGATGGTCGTGAAGCCCATTCGCGCCGACCATTCCCCGCTGAGAGGGTGGCGCACGAAGGCGTCCTTCAGCACCACTCGCCGGTCGTCTTCATCACGGTCATCGAGATTACCCAGGCAGACCTGCACCGCCGCCTCTGTCCCGCGGTCGTTGAGGGTTCCCGCATACTTGAGGCGCACGCGGCGCAGATCAAAGTCGCGCGGCTTGTCCAAGTCCCTGTCCCAAAAGTTGTAGCGCGCCTGGGTGTAGCCGCTCCAGGTCATGTCAGCGTGAGCCCCCACGATCACACTTACCAACATCCCCACTACGAGCAAGGCGATGCGCCATGCGTGTTGGACTGTTCTCATAGACGTCATAGAGGCAACCTCCAAAAAGGGTAGGGGTGACACGAAGCCGTCCGGCTTGCAAGTTGCAGCAGGTCAAAAGAGTTTAATCGCCGCAGATTACCCTTACGTTATACCCGTGTTAAGGTTGCGTTAAGGCGCGCTCCCGTGGACGGCATTATCGTGTGACTTGCCCCTGCCATGGGCGTGCAGAGGGATGTAGCCTGCCTCCCTGACCAGGGCTTGCCCTTCCGGTCCCAGGCACCAGTCTACGTACGTCTTCAGGGGTCCGCTCGGTTCCCCGTCGGTGTACATGTACAACTGGCGCGAGATGGGATAGGAGTGATCACGGACCGTAGTTTCGGAGGGGAGCACAGCTTGCCCGCCACCCAGGGGGGCTATAGCCAGGACCTTTACGGCCTTGGTTACGTAGCCCAGGCCGACATAGCCGATGGCCGTTTTGGTCTGGGCCACCGTCTGCAACACTCCCTCGTTGGAGGCCTGCTGGAGGGCTTTCGGTGAGTAGTTGCGTGATTTGTCCTGGTCGTTGAGGGTAATGACCATGTTCTTAAAAGATTCGTAGGTTCCGGAGGCGGAGTCGCGGGCGACGAGCTGAATCTCGCCAAGGCCCGGAACACCCAGCTCGTCCCAGCGACTGATGGCGCCGGTGTAGACATCCGACAGTCGCTGCACGGAGATTTCCCGAAGCGGATTGTCGGGATGAACTATCACGGCAATGCCGTCGTAGGCTATGGGAATCTCGTGAGGTTGGACCCCTCGGCTTTGCGCGGCCGCAATCTCCTCCTGCTTGATCTTGCGGGAAGCATTGGCGATGTTGCAGGTTTTGGCGGCTAGTTGGGCGATGCCAGTACCCGATCCGCCGCCGGAGACCGCAATCTTGATCTCTGGGTGGATTTTGTTGAAAGCCTCCTGCCATTTTTCCGCGATGGGCAGAATCGTGGTGGAGCCGAATTGCTTAATCTCAGCGCCGGCACCGTCGGCCCCGGGAGGCGAGGTTGCGACTAGCCCTGTCTGGGAGAGGTTTCGAGAGGGGCAGCCGCTGAGCATCACAGTGATTATCACAGCGGCCGTAAGCACGGACATAAATACTAGGAGCATATGCTCTCGCATTCTTGTCACCTCAGGGAGATGGAATGGGCCGGAACCGAGCCACCGTGCCCGGTTCCGGCCGTCGAACGCCGCCCGCACTTAGAGGGGCGCCGAGCGGGTGGGTTGCTCCCGCTGGCTAGCCCACCGGTCCGCCGCCGTCTGCCCTCTGGACGTAAGGGAGGCCGGGACAGGAATAGCCACGCTTCCCCCACATGAAGGCGTTGGGGTTGAGTGTGCTCGCCAAGGTCTGCCACTTGACATGGCCGTCGGCGAAGACATAGTTGGAGCCGTCCCCGTGGGCGCGATCATTGATGTAGGCGATGTGATGCTGCCCCATGGCGTTGGTCGCCTGGGCCGTCTCAATCGCTGCTCGGGCAACCGGGTAAGTCAGTGCGACCAGGCCGGTGCCCATCACGTACGACTCTCCGTCGAACACGCCACCGCCGGCGAGCATCACTCCGCTGGTAGGACGATGCGACTTAATGGCGTCTCCACCAGTGGGGGAAGTGTCCAGCAGGGCGTTGATCACTTCTGTGTATTCGGCGATGGCGATGGTCTCTGCGGGCGCATCCACGTCATTGATGGAGACCACCTGTTGCGGCACCGAAGCGTACTTTTTGCGAGGGAGAAGAAGCTCATTCGCGCAGTAGCTGATACGAGGCACCTGAATGTCGTTGACCCCGGGTTTCAGCGATACTTGTCCGGGTGGAGGAGTCACCGGCGGCGTAGTGAAGCAGGTGGGAGCGAACCCCTTAATGCGGTGGCTCGGGCACACCCAGATCTCGTTGTTCTTTGTGTACGGAGCGACCATGCCACTCCACTGCACGTAGCCGTTGTTGCTGTTAGCACCGTTGATGTAGTAGTAGGCAGGGGGGTAGGTTTCATCCCAGTCCTGAGCGTACATGAGCAGCGCGAGGCCGATCTGTTTCTCGTTGCTGAGGCACGTAGTCTGATATGCCTTAGCGCGAGCTCGTGCGAAGACGGGGAACAGGATGGCGGCCAAGATCGCAATAATCGCGATGACCACCAGCAGTTCCACAAGCGTGAAGCCACCTCTCTTACCGATTGTCTTGTGTCTGTCCGACATATACTCGCCTCCTTGATGATTTGGCGCGCTCCTTTGTGGCGCTACCAGGCGTGAGTATAGGTCGGGTAGGTTAAGGGGAAGTTGGCGAGAGTTTAAGCGTGGACTAACTTGCGGTTAAGGTGATGCTAGGCGGAGGGTGGCCTATGGGAGGTGCTGCTCGGCGTCTCGGGAGGCTGAGGGAAATGTACCGCAAATACCGAGCCCTGGCCGACGGTGCTCTCCACCCCCACTTTTCCCCCGTGCGCCTCGGCGAGGTGCTTGACGATGGACAGCCCCAGGCCGGTGCCGCCGGTGGCGCGGTCCCGGGCCTTGTCCACGCGGTAGAAGCGCTCGAAGATGCGGGGCAGATGCTCGGCGGGGATGC
>CALFVE010000103.1 GCA_937928475.1 uncultured bacterium
AACCACGTCCACACAGGCCAGCGCGGAGAGAGCCAGCGCCCGCTGCATCTCTGTGTACACCGGGCGGCCGGGCCCTTTGAGTTCGCGGACGCTGCGGTCGCTGTTGAGCGCCACAAAGAGCGCGTCGCCCAGGTCGCGCGCCTGCTGCAAGTGGACGATGTGGCCGGGGTGCAGCAGGTCGAAGCAGCCGTTGGTCATCACCACGCGCCGGCCCGCCCGCCGCAGTTCCTCGGCCAGCGCCACCGCCTCCTCTAGGCTGTGGAGTTTGAGCAGCACGGGCATGGCAGACCTCCTCGCAGCGGGTTAGGCGCTTCCCTCTTCCCCGCCGCCGCCCCTGGGGCTAATCACTAGGCGGCGCTGTTCGCCTTCGCCCTCGGAGTAGGTATCCACGTCCTGGCGCTCGGCGAGGGCCAGATGCACCAGCCGCCGCTCGTACGATTTCAGACCGGGCAAGACCGCCTCCTGGCCGGTGGCCACCGCCTCGTCCGCGGTCTCGTGGGCTAGTTTGAGCAGCTTGGCGGCCTGGCGCTTGCGGTAGTCGCCCACGTCCAGCACGATGCGATAGCCCCCGCCCTCCCCGCGGTTAGCCCCAATCGCCACCAAGAACTGCAGAGCATCCAGGGTATCGCCGTGCCGCCCGATAATGAGACCCTGCGACTGGGGGCTGTGGATGTGCAGGGAGATCTCCTCGCGGTCGGCCCGGGCCACGGAGACGGTAGCGGGCAGGCCGATGAGTTCAAAGATGCGGGCGGCAATCTTCCGAGCCCGCTCCGCGACCTGTTCGGGCGGCGGTTTAGCGCCCCGGGGCTCGGCGGGCGCCGGGGGGACGACCTCGCCGCAAACCGCAGGGACGCTGGGTGCCTCCCCAGGCGTCACCGACTCGCCGGCGGGCATCTCGCCCTTCACCCAGGCGCGGAGGGTGTAGTGGCCAGCGCCCAGCACTCCCAGGAGGCGTCTGGGCTCGGCGACGATCTCGTACTCAACTTTCTCCAGGGGCGCCCCCAGTTGCGAGGCGGCCAGGGCGAGGGCTTCTTCGACGGTCCGGGCTGATACTTGCACACTGTTGTCCATCTTATCTGAACGAGCCCCACCCGGTACCGATTGACAGCCGGCGGGCTGTCCGCGGGCCGGACTCCTCCTCCTGTCGGCAAGAAAAGTCGGAAGTCGCAAGTCGGCAGAGGCCAGTGGCAGCTGGCAAGCAGGAGGCCCGTTTGCCCTGTCGTGGGGCCTGTGACTCGGCCTGCCGGTGCGCTGCCATGCGCTGATAGCCTCACCTCTTCGGTCGCGACCACCGCTTGCGCTTGCGGCGCTTCTCGGCGTCGGCTTTGCTGGTCATCTTGCCCTCGGCGGCGGCTTTTTTCTCCTCGAAACTCGGAGCGGCCGAGTGCGCTCCCTCCTCGGAAGGCCTGCTCGCGGCCCCCATCATCTTCGTGAGCCAGCCGCCGCCCGCTTGCTTAGGGGTAAGCGGCTGGTCCAGGGGCGGCGCCGTCCGGTTATACCACAGTTGCTGCGCGAGATAGGCCAGGTTCGTGCCCAGCCAGTAGAGCATGAAAGCTGCCGGGAAGCCCTGGAACAGGAAGAAGAACATCACCGGCATCAGGTAGGTCATCATCTGCTGCTGCTGGCGCTGCTGGGGATCGAGCGCCGCGCTGGGGTTCTGCTGCTGAGTGACCTTGCCGAAGGCGATCTGGCTGAGCGTGTAAACGATGAGCAGCGGGATGTCGGGCCGCGCCAGGCTGTGCACCCACAGGAAGCCCTGCCCATCCAGATTGACGATATAGGCACGCACGCCCATGTACACGAAGTAAAGGAGAGGCATCTGCACCAGCATGGGGAGGCAGCCGCCCAGGGGGTTGACGCCGTGCTCCCGACACAGTTTCCAGAACTCCTCCTGGAACTTCTGCTTATCGCCCTTGTACTTCTCCTGCAGTTGCTTCATCATCGGCTGCAGGCGCTGCATGTCGCGGGCCGAGGCCATCTGCTTCTTGGTGAGAGGATACACCAAAATGCGGGTGGCCACGGCCAGCAGCAGGAGGCCCAAGCCGGCATTGCCGCCGGCCAGGGTCACGAAGCCCTGCACGAACTTGTACCAGAAGCCTTTCTCCTCCAGGGCCTTGAGGGTCGGCGCGATGGCTTGGGTGACCAGATCTTGCTTCCAGAAGCCGGTCGGCTCCCCTTGAGCATCCTGCTCTTGCACCCAGGTGACGGTGGCTTCGCGTGAACTGGTCCCCAGAGTCCAGGCCCGCGAGTAGAGGTTGCGGGCCGTTTTCTCATCCCCAAGTTGCCGGTAGGTCAGCCAGGCGGCCTGGGTGGCCCCGAAGACACCAAACTCATACCCAGCGCCGCTAGCGGTGCGCTCGCGCTGGGCCAGGGCGGCGCCCTCCAGGTAGGCGGCCACCGCCGCCTGGTACTGGCCGAGCAGTTCGTAGGCGCGGCCCAGCCGTAGGTAGCAGAGCGAGCCGCCGGGAGTAAGCTTCGCTACTTGGATGGTCACTAGGCCGCTGCCCGGCTGTACCTGGGCCAGCCCCTCGGCGCGCACCGGCAGGCCGGCCAGGTCCTCGGGCAGCCCCTCGCGCAGCACCGCCGGGCCGAGGCTGAGCACGCAACTGCTGTCCCGGCCGGCAAAGGAGGCCACCTCGGGCTTGGTGCCGGGAACGAAAAGACCTTGTACCGCAATTAGGGTAGGTTTCTCGGCCAGCGCGGGGGCCACCACCGGCAGCTGGGGAAGATTGATCAGCACGGCCTTCCTTTCTCCTCCCGCGAAGAGGGACTTAATCTTCTCACCGAGACCGGCCTGGGGGGTACTCTGCTTGACCCAGGCCGCCAGTTGCTCGAGGGTCTTGACCTGCTCGGTGAGGGGCGGCTGGTCGGCGAGGGTCAACTCGGGGGGCAAGCCCTGCTGGTTGGGCAGGGGCGCAGGGGAGACGGCGCTAGCCACCACCCATCCCGCCCACACCAGGACAAACAGAAGGATACGTACGAGAGGTTTGCTCAACTATCTTTCCTCTGATTCGCCGCGCGAGGCCACCGGTGGCACCGGATCGTAGCCCCCCGGATGGAAGGGGTGGCAGCGCAGCAGACGCCGCAGGGACAGCCCCAGCCCTCGCCAGAAGCCGTGCCGCTCAAGCGCCTCCACCGCGTATTGGGAGCAGGAAGGCTGGAAGCGGCAAGTGCTCGGCAGTAGCCGGGACAGAGTCCGCTGGTAAAGACGCACCAGGCCGACCAGGCACCTAGAGGCTGCCCTCACCCAACTCAGTCCTCTATTATTCCGGCCCGCCGCAAGGCTCGCCCCACCCCTGCGGCCAGGTCACCGTAGGCGGCCTCAGTGGCCGGCGGATGGGCAATAATGGCCAGGTCCGCGCCGCGCACTTCCGCCGTCAGCAAGGTGTCCAGGATGGCCCGCAGTCGTCGCTTGACTCGGTTCCGGACCACCGCTCCGCCCACTTGCTTGCTGGCCACCACCGCCGCCCGCAAGCGAGCCAGCTCCGGCGCCGGTCGCACCACCAGAGTGAACAGCCGCCCGCGATAGCGTACCCCTTCCCGATACAGGCGCTGGAAATCACGTTGGTTGCGCAAGGAGGTCCAGGCGCGCAAGGGTTGGCCTTCCCCGGCCGGGGGTGGCTAGTGCGCCAAGACGCGGCGTCCTCGCCGCCGGCGAGCGGAGATGATCCGTCGGCCCGTCCTGGTCGCCATACGAGCCAGGAATCCATGTTGACGCTTGCGGGACTTGCGTTTCGGCTGATATGTGCCTTTTTTCACTGCCCTCACCAATCGAGCCGGCGGCAAGCCCAGAGGCTCCCCGGCAGCAAGGGGTGTGTTCGGAAACCGGTGTCCGTAAACGACGCGGAGACGCCCCAGGGCATCTCTCGCAAGCAGCGGCAGTATAGCACAAGGCCTCCTGCAGCGCAACGGGGTGCCAGCGGCTCCGCCTCGGCTTCCTCCGCGGGGCAGCAGTTAGCCCCGCCCCGCGCTTACCGCCAGGGAATCTTGCGTGCCGAGCGACCGTCCTAGCCGCTGGGGGGAAGAACGGCCGGTCACCAGACTGAATCTTGCCGGTAGCCACTCCGCAGCGGGAACCTCTGTCCCGCCCAGTTGTTTAGCAAAGTACACAGAGCCGGGAGCGAGGAACCTGGGAGAACCTCTCAACAGGGGGCTGTCGTCATGCGGACAGGTCGTCGTGGATTCACCCTGATCGAACTGCTGGTCGTGATAGCGATTATCGCTATCCTGGCCGCGATTCTGTTTCCCGTTTTCGCCCGCGCCAAGGCCAAGGCTAACCAGACCCGCTGCATGTCCAACCTCAAGCAACTGGGCCTGGCTATGCTGGCCTACGCTACCGACTACGATACCTACCTGCCGGCCTGGGCGGACACCGAGACCAAACCCAGCCCGGAGAGCGCCGCCTTTACCTGGGATGAGGCCCTGGAGCCGTACATGAAGAACCAGCAGATCCTGTACTGCTCCGAGAATCCCCTGAATGATGGGAAGGACACGCGCGGCTATGCCATGCCCCGCT
>CALFVE010000104.1 GCA_937928475.1 uncultured bacterium
GTGGCCGCCTATGTCACTAAGTACTTGCGCGACCTGGGGCTAGACTGCACCAGCGACGACGCCCATGAGCACTGTGAAGCGCAGTGCGGCAATCTTTTCGCCTTCCTCCCCGGGAACACCCGGGGACAGCCGGTCATTCTGGTCAACGCGCATCTGGATACGGTGGTGCATGAGGGCGGGATCGAGCCGGTGGCGGAGGGGGACTGCCTGCGCAGCGCCGGGGATACCATTCTGGGCGCCGACGACAAGGCGGGCGTGGCTCTGATTTTGCTCGCCGTCCGTCGCTTGCTCGAGCAAGGCCTGCCTCACGGGGACCTGTGGCTGGTCTTCACGGTGGCGGAGGAGACCGGCTTGTGGGGCGCGCAACACCTGGATTTTGCCCGGCTCGACCCCTGGCCGGAGATGGGGTTCGTGCTCGACGGGGGGCGCCAGCCGGGCAAGATGACCACGGCCGCGCCTTCGGCCGCGAGCCTCGACGTGACCATCACCGGCTGCGCCGCGCATGCCGGGGTCTGTCCCGAGCAAGGAATCAGCGCCATCCAGGTGGCCGCGCAGGCGATAGCCGCGCTGCAACTGGGGCGCCTCGACCCGGAGACGACCGCGAACGTGGGCACTATCAGCGGCGGCAGCGCGCGGAATATCGTGCCCGAGCGCTGCTTCCTTTGCGCCGAGGCGCGCAGCCACAGCGAGGCCAAACTGGCCGCGCAGGTGGAGCACATGCGGGCCTGCTTCGTCGAGGCGGCCCGCGCCGCCGGCGCCCAGGTCGAGGTGAAGGTGGAGCGCAGTTACACTGCCTTCGCCCTAGCCGAAGACGCCCCGGTGGTGCGCCGGGTCGCGGAGGCGGCTCGAAGAGTCGGCTTAGAACCGGTCACTGAGCGCGGGGGAGGCGGGAGCGACGCCAACGTCTTCAACGAGCGCGGCATTCCCAGTCTGATGATGGCGACCGGGGCGATTGACGTGCACACTCCCCAGGAGCGCCTCAACCTTCCCGCCGCTCGGCAGTGCCTGGAGTGGCTCCTAGCGACGATCACAGGCTAGGAGGGGCGTCGTCACCTGCCCGTGTTGAGGCTACCCGAACGGACCAGGCGTGGCTACCGCCGCTACGCAGTGTGCGAGGAGTCACGGGGCGGCCTCTGGTGGTCTGCTCCGTACGGCTCCACGTGGACGATGACCCGGGTGCGAGGGAGCCGCTGCTTGATCCCTGCCACCAGCCGATCCCCCAGGGCGTGCGATTCCTCTACTGACATCTCGGGGTCTACCCACAGGTGGAACTCCACAAAGCGGTGCGCTCCCGCTTTGCGGGTACGTAGGTGATGGTAGCCGCGCGCGGGGGCCGCCTCGCGGTCCAGGTACTCGCGAATCCACTGGTCTTCCTCGGCGGGGAGGCTCACATCCAAGAGATCGCGTCCCGCCCGGTGGGTCAGTCGCCAGGCGGCGCGGACGATGAGCAGGGCCACGGCGATCGCCGCCACTGGGTCCAGCCAGTGCAGGTTCACGGCAAACAAGACGTGCCCCACGGCGATGGCGCCTAATCCCCCCATGACGCCCAGGGAGGTCCAGACATCGGTGCGCAGATGCCAGGCGTCGGCTTGCAGGGCCGGAGAGTCGGTCTCCCGCCCCACGTTGAAGAGCGCGCCGGAAACTATGGTGTTGACCGCCGCGGAAAAGGCCATCACTGCGATGCCCCAGCCGGGGCGCTCCAAAGACTGCCCGCGCACTAGCCGGTGGACGGCCTCCCAGATGATCCAGCCCGCGGCGACGAAGATAAGCAGGGCCTCGGCGGTGCCCGATAGGTTCTCGAACTTACCGTGCCCGAAGGGATGGCCCGGATCGGCGGGCTTGCCCGACGCGCGCACCGCGAAAAGGGCAATGAGTGCGGCGAGCAGGTCCACGCCGGAATGGATCGCCTCGGAGATCACCGAGACCGAGCCGATGAGCAAGCCAATCACGATCTTCAGGGCCACCAGCGTGGCGTTGGAGACCACCGAAACCAGCGCCACTGCGGTTTTCTTGTGCTGCGCTTCCACGAGCCACTCCTGTGCAAAGCAAAGCCCCGCGGGACCTCAGAGTAGTCCCACGGGGCCAATTGATCCCGCTGCCCGCGTGTCATCCTCGGGCCCGGCGCTCCGCCGAGGCGGCGCCTGGTCTGGGCGGATTGTAAGTGGCGGCAGGAGCGTTGTCAAGGTGTGAGCCGCCGGGGCCTGTCACCACCTTGACAGACAGCCGTCCGGACTAGTATTCTTGAGTAGCAGGGGAGGAGGTCGCGGGGTTCGTTTTCTTAGGGGGTTGTCGTGACTGGGAACTTGGGTAGCAACTTGACGGCGCGGCAGCAGACCATCCTGATGGCGGTGGTGAGTGAGTACATCGCTACCGCGCAGCCGGTGCCCTCGCGGACCGTCCAAGCGAAGGGCAGGCTCACCGAGAGCCGCGCTACCATCCGCAACGAAATGGCGCAGATGGAGCGCCTGGGCTACCTCAGCAAGCCCCACACCTCGGCGGGACGGGTGCCCACCGAATCGGCCTTTCGCCTCTACGTCAGCCGGCTGGGGGCTGCGCCCTTGGGGCTTTCCCGGGAGCACACCTGGGTACACGGCGAACTGTCGCGTTGCGCCGCCGACTTGGGCCTGTTGCTGCGCACCTCGACGCGTTTGCTGGCCGACATGACGGAACAGGCCGCCCTGGTCAGTGAGCCGATCGATCCTGCTGAGCGCTTCTCGCGCTTCACCCTCACCCCGGTCAGCGCCCGGACCATCCGGGCCACGTACGAGACAGCGCGCGGGGTGCGGCGGGAACTGATCTGGGAGCCGCCCATGCCCCTGCGCAGCGACCAGATCACGGCGCTGAGCCAGGCCCTGGCGGCGGCCCTGTGCCGCCAAGGCCTGGGGACAGTTGACGCGGAGGCCCTGGCCGCCGAGGTGGGTTTGCCCACGGAGACCGTCTCTGGGCTGCTCCGCCGGTTGGCGGAGTGCGGCGACCAACGGGTCTACGTGGAGGGCGCGGCGCACCTGTTCAACTACCCGGAGTTCCGCGGGCAGGACCGCTTGCAGGCGGTACTCGCGGCGTTGACCCAGGAGGGGCCGCCGCGGGCGCTGCTGGACGGCGTCCTGCGCCGCGCCGGCACCACCGTGCTGATTGGCTCTGACCTGGGGGCTTGGGGCTTCTGCGGCTGCAGCCTGGTGGCCGGCACCTACCTTGGCCCGCGGGCCCGCCAGGGCGCGGTGGCGGTGCTCGGCCCGATGCGTATGCCCTACGCCCGGGCGCTCTCCGCCGTCTGTTGCGTGGCTCACGAAATTGGCACCCTCCTCGCGGAGACGGAGCACGAGGAGGAAGGCTAGCCTCCGGCGGCGAACTCCCCCGCGCCAGGCCCCGGCTGCTCCGGTCTCTACCCCGTGGTCGCTGGTCCGTTCCGGAGGGAGACCTACGGCGTCAGTGTCACGGCATCTGATTACCCACTCATCACTAGGTCTTCGGCGGCAGTTGTCATGAGCGTGAGCGAGTCAACCGGCTCAGCGGCTCCCCCCTCTTCCGGTGGGCCAGCGGCCTCCGCGTCCGGGGAGCGGACCTCCGCGCTCTTGGCCAACGCCGCGGCGGTAGTGGCCATTGCCTCCGCGGTGGAGGGCACGCTAGGGCCCAAGGGTCTCAACTCCATGCTGGTGGATCGCTACGGCGAGGTCACCATCACCAATGACGGGGCCACCATCCTGGAGCGCATGGAGATCAGCCATCCCGCTGCCCGGCTGGTCATTGCCACCGCGCAGGCTCAGGCCGAGCAGGTCGGTGACGGCACCACCACGGCGGCACTGCTGGCGGCCGCCTTGGTCAGCGAGGGGGTGCGGCATGTCCGGGGAGGAGTGCCGGTCATCAAGATCATCGAGGGCTTGCAGATCGGCGTCCAGCACGCCCTGGCTTTCTTCGACACGCAGGCGCAAGCGGTCTCGGGCGCCGGGGATCCTCGTCTGCGCCAGTGCGCGCTGATCGCCGGACGCGGGGTAGCCGAGTTGGCCGACCTGGCGGTGGCCGCAGCCGCTCATTTGGGTCGGGAGCGCCTGCACGAAGAGGACTTCCGCCTGGCCGACACAGTGCTAGCCCAGGAGGGAGCGCCCACTGCCTTGATTGAGGGCCTGGTGCTCGACCGCACCCGCCTGAATCGTCAGATGCCGCGGGAGGTCTCGCCGGCGCGGATTCTGCTGGTGGATGACGCCCTGGAGCCGGAGGAGGTCGAGTCAGGGGCGCTAGGCACCGAGGCCGGCTTTCAGCGCTACTTGCGCCTGCAGGAGGAGTTCTTGCGCGGCCTGGCGGCCTTGCGCGAAGCGGGGGTCAACTGCTTTTTGGTGCGGCGGGGGATCGGTGACTCCGCGGACGAATTGCTGACCACCTCCGGCGCCTTTGCGGTGCGGCGCTTGTCCCGCCGCGACCTGGCGCGCTTGGCCGAGTTTACCGGGGCGCGCCCGGTCAAGCGTGCCGCCCTGAAGAAGTCGCCTGAGGACCTGGCCGAATTCCTAGGTCGGGCGGACCGGGTGTTGGAGAACGAACGGCTCAGTCATGTTCAGGTGCTGGGCGGTGCGGGCCGGCCGGCGGTGACCATGCTGGTGGGGGCGGCTACTCGCGAGGTGCGCCAGGAGCGCCAGCGCATTGCCGAGGACGCGGCCTGCGCGGTGCAAGCGGCGGTGCAGGGCGGTATCCTCCCTGGAGGCGGAGCCTGTGAACTGGCGGCGGCGCGTGCGGTTAGCGAGCGGCGGCAGGAGGCGCCGGGCATGGCCGCCTACGGGGTGGATTGCGTGGTCGAAGCGCTCAAACGCCCGCTGGCCCAGATCATGGCCAATGCGGGCTTCAATCCTTTGGAGAAGGTGGAGCAAGCCTGGGCTGAGCAGACGCTGACCGGCAATCCCGGACTGGCCGTTGACTGCGACACCGGCGAGGTGGCGGACATGCTCGCCGCTGGGGTAGTGGACGCAGCGCCGGTCAAGCGACAGGCGCTGGCCGCGGCTCTGGAGATTGCAGAGGCCATCTTGCGCATCAGCACCATCATTCGCCAGAAGCCGCAGGCCCAGGCCGAGCCGATCGAGCCTGAGGCGCTCTGACCCGGTAGGGCAGGCTTCCTAGCCTGCCCGAGCGGTGCAGGCATTCCAACCCGCGCCCAGCGCGGAGAGCGGCAGCGAAAGTGACCGCTCCGGCCCAGCAGCAATCACGTGGAGGTAGTGCGGATGCACAACGAGAAAGGCGAAGCGTCCGGGCAGATCCCGGGCTCGGAAGAGCAGGAAGCGAAGAAAGCGGAGGAAGACCCGACGAAGACGGCCTCTGAGGAGGCTACCGCGACTCTGACCCTTGATGAAGAACTGGCGCGCTTGCAGGAGGAACTGGAGCAAGAGCGCGATGCCCACCTGCGGGCGCTGGCCGACCTGCGCAACTACCGGCAGCGGGTGCTGCGCGAGCAGGCCGAGCAGGCCCGCTATGCCACCGCGCAACTACTGGAAGCGATCATCCCCACTCTGGATCACCTGGAGATGGCCTTGCAGTCGGCGCAGGAGCACGGTGAGGGTAACACCGCCCTGGCCGAAGGCGTGTGGCTGACCTACCGGCAATTCCTGGACACCCTAGGCCAGTTCGGGCTGCGTCCCATCCCTGCCGAGGGCGAGGTTTTCGACCCTGCTTTCCATGAGGCCGTAGACCGGGAGGAGGTGGCGCCCGGGGACCCCGCGGAGGGTACGGTCACGGCCGAGTTGCGTAAGGGTTACGTCTTGCACGATCGGGTGTTGCGCCCCGCCCAGGTGCGGGTGGCGGTGGCTCGCGAGTAGGCCAGCCACGCCGCCTCTACCTTGACAGTCGCGGCAGGCGCTGCCTATAATCGCTTCGTTCCTGCGGGGGGTGATCGCGTGCTCGAGAATAGCCGGTCGGCCAAGAAAGGGTCTTCTTCCATGATGAGGCAGAACGTTGAGGAGTACGCGAAGATCCGCGTCGTTGGGGTGGGGGGCGGAGGCTCCAATGCCGTGGATCGCATGATTGAAAGCGGACTCATGGGGGTTGAGTACCTGGCTATCAACACCGATGCCCAGGTGCTTGACCTGTCGGCGGCCGACCGCAAACTGCAGATCGGGGCGCAACTTACGCGCGGTTTGGGCACCGGCGGCAATCCGGACCTAGGCCGGCAAGCCGCCGAGGAGAGCCGCCAGGACGTGATGATGGCCCTGGACGGCGCCGACATGGTCTTTGTTACCTGCGGCATGGGTGGCGGCACCGGCACCGGGGCCAGCCCGGTGGTCGCCGAGATTGCTCGCGAACTGGGCGCGCTCACCATCGGCGTCGTCACCAAGCCCTTCACGGTGGAAGGGCATCGCCGGGCCGAGATCGCTGCCGAGGGGATCGCCCGGCTGAAGGAGCATGTGGACACCCTGATTGTGATCCCCAACGACCGACTGTTGCAGTTGGGGCAGGAGAATCTCACCCTCCAGGAAGCCTTCGCCCTGGCGGACACCGTGCTCCAGCAGGGGGTGCGCGGCATCAGCGAAGTCATCGTGGTGCCCGGACTGATCAACCTGGACTTTGCCGATGTGCGGGCGGTGCTCAAGGACGCCGGCAGCGCCATGATGGGCATCGGGGAGGCTTCCGGCGAGGGGCGGGCGGTGGCGGCGGCGCGGGCGGCGATTTCCAGTCCGCTGCTGGAGGTAGACATTACCGGCGCGCGCGCGGTGCTGTTCAACATCACCGCTGGGCCCGACTTGGCGCTCAAAGAGGTGCACGAGGCCTGCGCTATCGTCCAGGAGGCAGCCGGGGGAGAGGTCGGCGACGTGGACCTGACCCTGGGCGCCGTCACCGACCCCAAGATGGAGGGGCAGGTGCGCATCACAGTCCTGGCCACCGGCTTTGACGAGGCCCGGCCCGCGGCGCGGCGAACCCGGGCGGAGCCGGCGGCAGCGCCCAAGCCGGCCGCGGTGCGAACGGGGGCAGCGGAACCAGCAGCCGTTTCCCCTTTCACAGAAGAGATGCCGACCTACGACGAGGATGACATAGATATTCCCGCTTTCCTGCGCCGCCGCTGAGTGGCGAACAGGTAAAGGAAGAGGTAACGGGGAACCGCCCTAAGAGAGGCTGGTTCCCCGTTTCGCTTTTCCGGAAAGAGGCTTGCCTCGAAACCTCCCGCGCTGAGGAGGAGTTCAGCATGAGCCGTGCCGTTGCGTTGCTCTGGGCCGTGCCTACTCTCGCCTTCGCTTGCGCCTATCCCGTGGTCGCCCAGGAGAAGCCCATGCCTCAACCCCCGCTTATGCACCTGTGCGAGCCGGCCGATCCCGCCTGGGACCAGCCGTTGCCTCAGCCCCAGATTCCGCCTCCGCCCACCAACAAGGGCCTCACTGAACGGGGCCGATTGCGGCCAGCGCCGCCGCTGGAGTTCAAGGGCGAGGCTGCGCTTGAGGCGGAGGCCGCCAAGCCCGATGGCTTCGTCACAGGCCAGGGCACGGCTGAGGACCCCTGGGTGATCCGCGACCTCTTGATCGCCGGCGTTACCGATCAGTGGGGCCTGCAGGTGCATTTCATCAAGCGACCGCTGATCATCGAGAACTGCCTGGTGGACGGCGCTCCCCCCAGCGAGTACTCTCCCGCCCCCGGCTTCGGCATCTCCGTGATTGACTCCGACGGCGTGGTCATCCGCAACTGCCAAGTCTCGCGCTGCTTCGGCATCTACGGCGGGGGCTCGGCTCTGAAGAACCTGCTGGTAGAAAACTGCTACGTGTACTCCACTAGCATGGGCATTATGACCTCCGGCGGCAGTCACTGCACCGCTCGGGGCAACTACGTCCACGACTCCACCAAGTACGGCATCTTCCTCTACAACGGCACGGATCACGTCATCGAAAACAACTACGTGAAGTGGACCGGTCGGGAGGGCATCGGCACCAACGGCAAGGCCCACCGGGCCAAGTATCTCAACAATGTCATCCTGCACACCGGCTGGACCGCGGTGAATGTCGAGGGCGAGACTGACGACTTCCTGGTGGAGGGCAACCTGGTGGTGGACAGCCACTACGGCATCATCATGGGCGGCAACCGCAGTGTCTGCCGCAACAATCAGGTCTTCTACGGCAGTCAGGCGGGCCTGTGGGTCTTCAATTGCCAGGAGGGGCTGACCCTGGAAAACAACCTGGTGGTCGCCTCCGGCAGCGCCGGGATTGACATTTCCCCCACCTGCGCCAACGCCCGGGTGATCGGCAACACTGTTCTGCAAAGCAGCACCGGCATCAACCTATCCGGGCCAGGCGCGACGGTAGAGCGAAATGAGGTCTCCCGGTTCTACTTCGGGATCACCGTGGCCGCGCCGGGCGGCGCCGTACGCGACAACCATGTCTACAACGGCCGCAACCTGCTCCATCTAATCGAGGTCAAAGACCCCACCCTGGTAGTGAGCGGCAATCGCCTGCACCATTGTATCCACGGCGCCATTGTGCAGAGATGCCAGGGCGTGACCTTCAGCAACAACCACCTGGAGGCGGTGGGCCAGGCTTTCTCCATCAGCGACAGCAGCGACCTGGTGATTCGGGACAAC
>CALFVE010000105.1 GCA_937928475.1 uncultured bacterium
GCCGGGTCAGATAGTTGCGTACCCCGTAGCCTTGCCCCAGCAGAAAGACCACGACAAGGGGTATCGCCCAGGTGCGCGGCAGGGCTCCCGTGCCTGCTGCCAGCGTGAGCAGAAAAAAGGGCAGAGCGAAGAGGCTGAGACTGCTCACGCGCGGCCAGGGCTCGGCGGCGGCGACGGTGCTCAGCACTAACGCCACGGCCAGCACCGTCGCAGGCCAGGGCAAGAGCACGAGCCAACGCTCCGACCCCCCTCGGTGCCAGATCGCCACCATTCCGGCCACCCAGAGCACCAGCCCGGCCAGGGCCACCGGAACTACCAGGTAGAAACGCCAGAAGTCGGTGGTCTCGCCGACCAGCGCCGCATAGAAGGGCAGAATGAGTTTGAGCAGCACGACTTTGGCGCCGGCATGTCCAGGAGCGGCCGGAATCTCGGCCACCGCCCGGGCGCTGAAGAGCATCCACTCGGCCTTGCGCACCGCCAAGGCAAGCGGGGGCGCGGCTGCCAGCAGCCAGCCCCAGCCCCGCCGCCGCCAGGCTCCCACTAGCAACCAGCCGTACACGAGAGGCAAGAAAAGCGAGGGCACGTAGTTGATCCACAGCAGCATTGTTGAGGCCAGACCCAGTCCCAGGTACTGCCACCACTTGCCCTCCCGCCGAGCCAGCAGGGCGAAGTAGGCTACGGCCAGGGCTACCGCGCCGGTTAGCGCGAAGTAGCGAGCGGCGCGGGCGTACAGCAGGACGAACGGCGAGAGCGCGTACAGCCAAGCCGCCAGCGCCGCCTGCGGTAGGGGAAGCAGCGCCCGCCCCAGCAGCCAAACTAACAGCAGGGCTGCCAGCGCCCAAGGTACCGAGAAGGCGCGCAGGGCCAGGTCGCTGCCGCCGAAGACCTGCCGCCAGCGGTAGAGCAACCAGTAGTAGCCCATGGGATGGAAGGCGTCGTAAACCGACTGGGGGGTATTCGTATGGCCCACAGTGATGGTCTCGTCGAGCCACATCTCGCGTTCCCCCAAGCGCCAGGTGAGCAGGAAAGCGAAGACGAGAAAGGCGGCAGTGACCGCCAGAGCCGGCCAAGGCAGGCACAGACGCTTGGCCAGGGCACAGGGGGTGGACATCAGCACCTCTTACGCCGGTCGCTCCAGGATAACCGGCTGATAGGTGATCTCCAGTTGCCCCTCCACCTGGCGCAGCAGGATATGGCGACGCCATTCCTCGCGGGTCTGGGGGAAATCAGAGCGGAAGTGGGCACCCCGACTCTCTTCGCGCACTAGAGCGGCAGTCGCCGTGAGCCAGGCCACCTGGCACATGTTGGCCGCCTCCAGTTCGGGGAGCGTAGCGGTTGGCTCCTGACGGATGCGCCGGGCGAGGTCGGCCAGTTCTTCGCGAGCCCGCGTCAGTCCCGGGCGGTCGCGCACGATACCGATGTTCTCCCAGGCAAGGTCTTGGATGGTGGCTTTGGCCTCGGCCTCCAGCACACGCAGAGGCAGGGCTGGCAGTTCTTCTGCGGCGCGGGCCAGAGACTCCGGCAGCGGGTCCATTTCCGCCATGGCCTGCGCCGTGCGGTTTCCGAAGACCAGCCCGTCCAGCAGGGAATTGGAGGCCAAGCGGTTGGCCCCGTGCACGCCGTAGTCGGCGCACTCCCCGCAGGCGAAGAGCCGCGGGAGGCCGGTGAGGCCGTGCAAATCAGCAGTAATCCCGCCCATCATGTAATGCGCGGCCGGGCTGATAGGAATTGGCTGGTGAAAGGGGTCAAAGCCCCGCTTCTCGAGTTCGCCCACGATTCCGGGAAAGCGCCGGCGCAGACGATCGGCACCGATGGGAGAGAAATCGAGGTACATGCAGGGAGCGCCCGCTTGCTGCATCTCGGTGAAAATCGCGCGGGCGACTACGTCGCGAGGCGCCAGTTCGGCGTCAGGATGGTAGTCGAGCATGAACCGCCGTCCCTTGCCGTCCACCAAGCGAGCGCCCTCGCCTCGCACCGCCTCCGAGATGAGGAACTTGGGGTAGCCCGGCGCGCACAGGGCAGTAGGATGGAACTGCACGAACTCCATGTCGCGCAGGCAGACACCAGCCCGCCAGGCCAGGGCGGGCCCGTCGGCTGTGGCCACCGGAGGATTCGTGGTGTAGCGCCAGATCTCGCCAGCCCCGCCGGTGGCCAGCACGGTGCAGTCGGCCACAAAGCGCACCCGCTCCCCGCGAGCAAAGTCCACCGCCTCCACCCCCAGGCACTGCCCTCCGTGCAAGAGCAGCTCGGCCGCACCGGTCGCCTCGTGCAGGGTCACACCGGGCAGTTCCCGGACCACCTCGGAGGCGGTGCGCTGGACCTCGGCGCCGGTTGCGTCGCCATGCGCGTGCAGGATCCGACTGCGCCCGTGGGCCGCCTCCCGTCCGAAGAGCAACTCCCCGTCCCGGCGGTCAAAGTAGGCGCCCCGGGCGATGAGTTCGCGAACAATGTCCGGGCCTTCGCCAGTCAACACGCTCACCGCTGGCTCGTCGCACAAACCGGCTCCTGCCCGCAGGGTGTCGAGGCGGTGCAGTTCCGGGCTGTCTCCAGCGGGCAGGGCCACGGCGATGCCGCCTTGCGCGTACTGGGTGTTGGTATCCCGCAGTTGGCCCTTAGTGATGACGGTAACGTCCCCGAAGGGGGCCAGATGCAAGGCGGTCCACAGGCCGGCGATGCCCGAGCCAACCACCAAGAAGCGGCAGCGGATGACGCTTTCGGTAGCGCTACTGTCCGCGGAGCGGCTCATTCATGCTCCCTGATCTGAACCCTTGCAGGTCGGCCGTAACGTAGGTGAAGCCCAGCCCCTGGAGCGTTGCCACCAGGCGGCTGCGCAGCGGCTCCTCGGTGAGCCGGGGCAAGTCCTCGGGCGGCACCTCGATGCGCGCAATAGTGCCGTGGTGGCGAACTCGGTATTGGCTAAATCCGGCCTCCCGCAGCGCTGCCTCGGCCTGTGCCACTTGTCGCAGGCGCTCGGGCGTGATGGGATCGCCGTAAGGGAACCGTGAGGCCAGGCAAGCCCGCGAAGGGAAATCCCAGGTTGCCAGCCCCCGCCGGCGGGAGAGCTCGCGGATGTCCGCCTTGGTGAGGCCGGCCTCCTGCAGAGGCGCGCGCACGCCTAGTTCCTTCGCCGCCCGCGCTCCGGGGCGGAAGTCGCGGCGGTCGTCAGCCTGGGCGCCGTCCGCGATCCAGGAGAGGCCTTCCTGGTTTGCCAGGTCTCGCAGGCGCTGAAAGAGTTCCCGTTTGCACCAGTAGCAGCGGTCGGGAGCATTCTCGGTGAAATGGGGCAGTTCCAGTTCTGAGGTCTCAAAGACCAGGTGGCGCACCCCTAGGGACTGGGCGAGTTCCTGCGCCTGGGCAAACTCAGCTTCGGGGTAGACCTCCGAACGGGCGGTGGCCGCCACCACCCGCGCGCCGAGAGTCTCGGCCGCTACTGCCAGAAGCAGCGTGCTATCCACGCCCCCCGAGTAGGCCACCAGCACGCTGCCCATCTCGCGGAGGATGCTCCGCAGCGCCTCTTCCTTTTCCCGCAAGCCGTCAGAATTCATCTCAACCAGAGTATAACACAGGCGCTGAGGGCAGGGAAGGTTGCTTCGGCAGGCGCAGTACCGCGATTGACGTTCCCCGGCACGCTCACGCAGGACTCTTTTCTGCCCGCGGCGAACACTGTGCCGGTGACCCGTGATGATTGACGAGACCCTGCTGGAGATTCTCGCCTGCCCGGCCTGCAAGGAACCAGTGCGCCTGGAGAACGACAAGATCGTTTGCACGGGCTGCGGCAAGCGCTATCCTATCCGCGATGACATCCCCATCATGCTGATCGAGGAAGCCGAGGAGCCGGGCCAGCCCAGCCTCGGCGACGAGCAGCAGGGCTGAGGCATGGCCGCCGCCCCCAAGGTTGACCTCAGCGTCTGCTTGGTGAGTTGGAACGTCTGGGAAGACCTGCGCCGCTGCCTCGCGAGCCTCCTTGCTAGTCGCGGTATCCTGTTCGGGAACGCCGGCGTGGACGCGTCGTTGGGCACAGAGGCTGCCGCTCAGATCGTTGTTGAGCAAGAGCCCGTGCTGCGGGCGGAGATCATCGTGGTGGACAACGCCTCTACGGACGGCACCATCAGCGGTTTGCGCCGGGAGTTTCCCCAGGTCGAGGTGCTCGTCAACGCACAGAATCGGGGTTTCGCGGCGGCCTGTAACCAGGCGCTGGCGGAGGCGAGCGGACGCTATCTCTTCCTACTCAACCCAGACACAATCGTTCCTCCCCACGGACTGGCCGAACTGGTGCGCTTTGCCGACCAGCATCCGGAGGCGGGGATCATCGGGCCGCAACTGCGCTACCCTGACGGCCGCCTCCAGTATTCCGCCCGCCATTTCCCCACCATCACAGCCGCGATTTTCCGCAACACTCCGCTGGGGCGGCTGTTTCCCCGCGCCCGTAGCGTCCAGGAATATCTGATGGCTGAC
>CALFVE010000106.1 GCA_937928475.1 uncultured bacterium
CCGCGTCGTAGCGCCGGGTTCCTAGCCTGCGTCCCCCTCTGACTCCCCTCGGCCTGGCCTGCCGACCTGGTTCCGCCCACCTCCCCTCCTGAGGGGAGGTCGGCGGTGCGAGCGCAGGCGAGCGCCGCCGGGTGGGGTCCCTGCCGTAGCGCCGGCTTCAGACAGCAGAGGCGGACCGCACCGCTATATGACCCCTACCTTCGGACAAACCTCCTCCAGCACGCACTCCTCGCACTTCGGTTTGCGCGCGAGGCAGGTCTCCCGCCCGTGTAGAATCACTGCGTGGCCAAAAAAGATCCAGTCTTTGCGTGGCACCAGCGCCATTAGGTCCCGCTCGATTTTCTCCGGGTCCTTCTCTTTGGTCAGGCCCAGGCGGTAGGTGATCCGCTTCACGTGCGTGTCCACCACCACCCCCTCGGCCTTGCCGAAGGCGTTGCCCAGCACCACGTTCGCGGTCTTGCGAGCGGCGCCTGGCAGGCGCAGGAGCCCCTCCATGGTGTCGGGGACCTCCCCGCCGAACTCCGCCACCAGCGCCTTGCCAATCCCGATCAGGCTCTTGGCCTTGTTGCGGAAAAACCCAGTGCGGCGGATCATCTGCTCCAGTTCGGCTGGGTCGGCCTCCGCATAATCACGAGCCGTCTTGTACTTGCGGAAAAGCGCCGGCGTGACCTCGTTGACCACCTTGTCGGTGCACTGGGCCGAGAGCACGGTGGCCACCAGCATCTCCAGCGGAGTGGTGAAGTGCAGAGCCGTAGTGGCGTGGGGGAAGCGTCGGCGCAGGCGGGTGACGATCTGTCGCACACGCTTTCTTAGGTCGGCGGCGGTTTCCTCGGGCATCGGTAGGACCCCCCTCAGGTTTCGCCGCTAGGACCGGCCTCTCGGTGGTCCTTTCCGCCCGCGACGGGCGCGACACCCGCACCACTGGAACTGCGCCAGGTCCGCCAGAACAGCCACCCGCAGGCCGCCAGGAGAATCGCGTCGCGCCAGAGCAAGCCCCAGGCCTCCCCTCGACCCTCCTGCGAGGTGGTAAAGCAGCCGCAGTGCAAGTCCGCGTATCCCTGGGCCAGCGCCCAGGTGATCGCAATCATGAACATCACGGTCATGCCCGTGGCGAGCAACGCGGAAGCCGGCACCCACAGGCCCAGCAGCAGGCAAACTCCCACCGCGACCTCAATCCAAGGCAGCACCACGGCAAAAGGGTTGACCAAGAAAGCCGGCAGAATCTGATAGTCGGTAACGATATCGGCGAAACGGTCGGGATGCGCCACCTTGTCCGCTGCCGCCCAGAAGAAGACGACCGCGATGCCCACGCGCAGCGCCAGGTTAAGCCACCAAGAGGCCGACCGTCGGGGGCCGCCACAACTTCGCAGGCCCGTGCTACCGAGTTTCCGTTCCGCCTCCTGCGCCGCGGCAGCAGGCTGGGGGACGAGGGTCTCCGGAGCGGTCACGGCGTCACCCCCGTCTCTCCCCGCGCATGTCCTCCCTGGACCGGATAGCCGCTTGCCTCCCAAGCAGGATAGCCTCCGCGCAAGAACTTGATCTTGGTAAAGCCGCGCTCCCACAGCAATTTCCCCACCCGCAAGTGATCGCCGCAGGGCTTGCCGTCGCCGTAGATGACAACCAGCCGGGAGGGTGCAAGCAAGGCCTGATTTTCCGCGTACGCGGAGGAGAACTGGCGGTGAGGGAGGCTCACCGCGCCGGGGACGTGGTTAAAGATGTACTCCTCGTGAGGCCGGGCATCTACGAAGGCGGCCGAGGCCTCTCGCCACAGTCGTCGCGCCTCCCCCGGCTCCACGTTCTCGAACCGCTCCCACCAGGTTCGGGGAACGCCCGGGCAAGGGACCTCAGTCGGCAGCAAGGGGAGGCCGCCCGGGCGGGCAGCGTTCACCGCCACGGCTACCGCGCAGGCCACCACCACAATCACCGCGCAGCGGGCCACCAGCGCCCCCAGGCGGCCACTTAGGGCTTCCCGTAATCGCGCTATCATAAGTAGCCTTCCTCCGCTCAGTTACAACGCCCCCGCGCGGAGGGAAAGTTTCACGGGGCCTTGGCGCCGCACTCGGGGCAGAACTTCGCCCCCAGCGGCACCTTGGCGCCACACTCGGTACAGTCGGCCGCGCCCCGGAGCCGGGTGCCGCACTCGGGGCAGAACTTGGCCTTTTAGGCCAAGGGCCTTTCGCAGTTGGGACAGGTCGCCACGATGGTCTCCCGCCAGTCCTCCTTGGCCAGCTGCTTGTCTTCCTCGGCCATGGCCGCGTGCGCCCAGATCTCCTCCACCGAGCGGCTGGCCTGCGCCGCGCTCATCTCCACGCCCAGGTCCGGGGCGCACTCCTTGCACAGGCCGCGCTTGGTGTTCCAGCAGGAGCGCCGACAGACCCAGGCCGAGCAGCGCGGGCACTGGATGAAGTCGGGCTTGAGTTCGGCCACGGCCTCCTTGAAGGCCTCGTCGTGCGCCTTCTCCCAGGCGAAGTCATGCACGCGGTCACTGGCGTCGGCGGCCCGGCCGAAGATGCCCCCGAGCAGGCCGCCGGCGGCCTCGAGGGCCTGCGAGACGGTACCGCTGACCGACCGCTTGAAGCGCGTGCGGAAGCCGCTGCCGCAGCGGTCGCAGTAGAACTCGAACTGAAAGCCCTGCTCCGTGCTCAGGTCATGGTAGTTGCGCGTGCACTCGATCTTGCCGGCCCTGGGTCGGTTTCTCCTTACCGCAAAGAGAGACGCCGCTCCCTGCGCCGCTCAGAAGCGCGGGGGCTAACGCACCGGAGCCGGTGTGGGAGGCTCGGTTCCTCTGCACGGGGTCCTCGTGTGCTGACGGGCCGCTGGGGTCGGTTCCCCGCTGACCGCAGGCTCCCGGCCGTCGCCCCCTTTCCTTGACCCTCCCCTTTCGGGAGGGATGCCTTGAGCGTAGCGCAAGGCGGGGTAGGTCCCCTCTTCACTCGATCACCACTTGCGACAGGTCCACCTGGGGCGGCGGCCATTGGGGGTCCATCTCGCGCAGCGTCCGAGCGATTACGTGAGCCACGGCTAGGTTGCGATACCACTTGTGGTTGGCCGGAATCACGTACCAGGGCGCGACCGCCGTGCTGCAGCGGCTGAGCGCCTCCTCGTAGGCGGCCAGGTAGTCGTCCCACAGGCGCCGTTCGGGCAGGTCGTGGGCCGAGATCTTCCACTGCTTAGCGGGAGTAGCCAGCCGCTTCTCCAGCCGCCGCTTCTGCTCCTCCTGGGAGATGTGCAGGAAGAACTTGAGGATGCGCGTGCCGCTGGCGGCCAACAGTTCCTCGAAGGCGTTGATTTGGTCATAGCGCCGGCGCCAGACCGACTCGGGGGCCAGCCCGTGCACGCGGACCACCAGCACGTCCTCGTAGTGGGAACGATTGAAGACGGCAATCTGTCCGGCCGCGGGGACGTGGGGATGAACCCGCCAGAGGAAGTCGTGGGCTAATTCCTCGGCGGTGGGGACTTTGAAGGAGGTCACCGCGCAGCCCTGCACATCGAGGCCGCGCAGCACATGGCGGATGGTGCCGTCTTTGCCCGCGGTGTCCAGGCCCTGAAGGATGATCAGCAGCGACTGCTTGCCCTCGGCGTAGAGGCGCTCCTGCAGGTCACACATGGCCTGCAGATCCTCCGCGCGCTGGCGCCGCGCTTCCCGGTCACCCTTGCGATAGCCGCCGCAGAAGTCGGGATCGTGGTCGCAGAGGCGTACCTGGGTGCCGGGCTGGATGGGCCCGGGCGGGAACATGGGAGCGGCTCCCCCTCCTCCGGGGGTGTGAGCCAGGGCCCACGCCAGGCAGCACACGCCCGCCGCGCCCTGGCTCCTGTCGGCGCCAGAGGGCCAACCGAGTTGTCCGCCGGGCGCCCAACTAGCGCCAGTCGCGCCGCCCGCCGCCTCCACCCCGCCGGTCGCCGCCCGAGCGCATGGGGCGCGCCTCATTGACGGTCAGCGCCCGACCGCCCATCTGGCTGCCGTTGAGCGCCTCGATCGCCTTCTGGGCCTCGGCGGGGTTGCCCATCTCCACGAAGCCGAAACCCCGGGAGCGGCCGGTCTCGTTGTCCCGGATCACGGTCGCGTCGTCCACCCGCCCGTACTGCTCGAAGGCAGCACGCAGACTCTCGTCGGTGGTGTTGTACGGCAGGTTCCCCACATAGATGCGCATCCCGACAACTCCTTCGCGTCCTATGACGCCTGTAATGATGATACGTCAGCCCTACCGAGGAGACAAACCAGCACTGTCGGGGCATCAACCGAGGGTCCTGACTACAACTCGACGCGCTGTTCTTCCTGCAGGCCGCTTGTATTATAGCGAAATGCAAACACAATGCAAGGAGATGATCCGCTCTCGCCAAGGTCTTTTCCTTTCCCGGTTCCGCCCCCCATAGAAACCGGTGGCGCCGGCGGCTCGACCGTCTGGGGCGCATGAACGTGCCGGAGGGGCGTCGCGGCATCGGCGACAGGGCCTGTCTTCCGCTCTTTACAACCCGCTTCATCGGAAAATAAAAAGACCCTACGGCTCTTGTGCTTAGGAGCAGGTGGCAGGATCGTCAGGATGGGCGGGATCGCCAGGGCCGGCAGGATCGTCAGCAACGCCGAGATCGTCAGGGCCGGCAGGATCGTCAGGATGGCCGGGATCGCCATGATCGTCGGGGTCGTCAGCATCGACCTTAGCTGGCAGCATGAGCGGTCGGCTCCCGCCCCGCCGCAATCTCCTCGCGCGACCCGTGGAGAGTGGCCCCGATATTCCCGGAGGCTGGCCAGGCGGCCCGAACGATACGGCAGGACAACTTGCTCGTGTGGCTAATAGGCCCCATATGCGTAGCCCCCATATGCGTAGACCCAATGTTCCTCGAGCTCGCCAGGGCAATACAGACCTCATGCCCGGCCTCAGCCCACTTCCCCCGCGCCCCTACGCAGAACAATTCAGAGTCACCCGTCCGCGCAGCGACCGCGAGGAGGTGCATCAGAGCGTCATGCAGCCGAAGAAGAGCCGAGTGGCCCAGCCTTGAGCCGGGCTAACGGGCCGCGCCCGGTTCTCTGTTGCCCGAGGCACGCGTGGCGCACCGACTCCGGGACGGTGAGCCGTTGACTCACGAGCCATGAAAACGGGCTTTGCCGTATTTGGCGTAGTAGTAATGGACGCTTCGACTTGCGATTTGATACATGATGTCCGTCATCTCGCGCACCGTCCACGCTTCTCGTCGGAAGAAGAAGCTTCCTCGATTGAACTGTCCGCGGTCACCCTCGTTCACGACCCTCACCTTGTTCAGGGACCCGAACATGGCTATGGTCACGACCCTATCAAGTATGCTGCTCGACTCGTCGAAGTCGCAGCCATCGCCGAAGCACACAAAC
Organism: uncultured bacterium; assembly: GCA_937928475.1. Classification (GTDB taxonomy): domain Bacteria; phylum Armatimonadota; class Zipacnadia; order Zipacnadales; family Zipacnadaceae; genus Zipacnadum. Next base: position 5,345 of record CALFVE010000106.1, read on the forward strand.
GGGGTTATACCCTCGTTCATCATCGCCGTGCCGAAGCCAATGACGTTCTTGCCCAGTCGTTCGATGGCGTTGCCTCGAGCCTGGGGCGGTTTGCCCTCCAGGGCACGCAGATCGTTGGTGCCTTGGTTTTTCAGCTCGACAATGAGGATCGGAAAGAGCTGGCCCTCTAGGTCGCGAATTGATAGAATGCCGCCGTCAGGCCGCATAGCCGAGGTCTCGAAGTGATAGGAGAAGTCGACCTCCGGGAAGTGCTTTCTCAGCAGCCCGACAACCTCGGATAGCCGCCATTGCCGCTCGTGGTGCAGCGGAACGCCGAACTCTGTCTGAAGCCGTTCGGCGACCTGCGCCAGCGCCCGACCCAGAACGGTCTCCTGCTTCTTAGAGGTCATGTTGATTACAGTACCCTGGCGCTGTTGCCTCAGCTGGTGCTTGCGTGCCATGTCGCTCCCTCGCCTGCCGGGATTCCTGCGTCCCAGCGCGCGCCTAGCGCCGCTCAACTAGGAACAGATACTCGGTGACGTGCACACTCCGGTTGTGCAGGTTCCTGCTCCCTCGAAAAGCATTGTAGGGAATCTGGGCGCTTTCCACAGTGCCCACTTCGCGAAGTAACTGAGCCATGTCATCGGGGCGCACGAACCCCTCATCGTTGAACGAAACCAGGATGAACTTCGCGTCCAGACTGTACACCAGCTCTCGCAAGCGGGAGAAACAGCGCAACCGGCTGTTGTAGTCGGACCTTTGCCAGTCCACTGGAATACCGGAGACCTTGCTGATCCGCGTGGGCCTATTGTAGCTAACCAGCAGGTTGAGCATAAAGTAGTTGGAACCGTAGGGGTGCTGATTGTACGGCGGGTCTAGGTAAGCCAGATCGAGGCTTCCCAGCTTGCAGGCTAAACTGTTCGCATCCTCCTGATACACCTCCACATCACATTCGAATCGACTGAGAATGGGAGTTTGAAGGACGATGTCGCCCCTTATCCGCTTGAGAGCGTCGCCATTGCTGCCCCCAAATCGCCCCACCCCTGTTTGCGCGTCCTTGTAGAACCCCTTGAACACTCCTGCCGTGTTGGCGTGAACTGATGCCTCGCTCAGGAGTGGGCCCAACAGCAGGTCCTGCCAGTCCTGCGGAGCGGACCCCAGAAGCCGGCGGTAATTGTCGAGTCTGCGAGCATTCCGACGAGTATAGAAGACCCGGTCCTGCGGAGTGATGTTACTTTCGTCCCGTGGCGCATAGAGTTCCTCGAAGAAGCCGGGTTCGAACCCGGCATCGTCCACCACGGCGTTCAGGTGGCTGACGAACTCGGCAAGCGCGGGCATCTCAACTGTACTTCTGTTCCGAAGGTAACATCGGCCTACCGCCGCCGCGAAAGCCTCGATATCGTTGCTGATCAGCCGGTCCGCATGGGCCTTGAAAAACCGCGATACCACACCAGACCCAGAGAATGCGTCCAGGATGGTCAACTGGCTTTTCCCCAGTCGCTTCTTCACTCTGGCAACCTGATCCCCGATGTAGCCCAGCAGCGCGCGCTTGTTGCCGATCAGAGTGATCAACTGCTGAGACAGGTACCTAGGGTCCTCCTCGGTCGCGTGGCCGGTGAAGAAGGCCAATTGAGCTGCGACAGCCGTTGCCCGATTCGATAGGGTCGTGATCCTCATTGGTCCCTCGCTGCGCTGTCAGTTCTACGCGTGCTTGCGTTCCACCTCCCCCACAATCCTCGCCGGCAGGGCCCACAGCCGGATGAACCCCGGCGAGTCCTTCGGGTCAAACAGGTCCCCCTTATCGTACGTCGCCAGGCGGTAGTCGTACAGGCTGTAGGGGCTGGTGCGCGCCACCGGCATCGCCCGGCCCTTGTGCAGCTTGACCGTGACCTCCCCGGTCACCGTCCGCTGCGTCTCCGCCAAAAAGGCGTCAATCGCCTTCCGCAGCGGCGTGAACCACAGGCCGTAGTAGACCAGTTCCGCATAGCGCAGTTCCAGATACGGCTTGAAATGCGCGGTCTCGCGGTCCAGGCACATCGCCTCCAGGTCGCGGTGCGCCTCCAGCAGAATAGTCGCCGCCGGGGCCTCGTATAGTTCCCGCGACTTGATCCCCACCAGGCGGTTCTCCAGCATGTCAATGCGCCCCACCCCGTTCGCGCCGCCCAGGGCGTTGAGCCGCCCCACCAGCTCCGGCCCCGGCAGCCGCTCGCCGTCCAGCGCCACCGGCACGCCCCGCTCGAACTCGATGCGCACGTAGGTCGGCTGTTCCGGCGCGTCCTCTACGTTGACCGTCCACAGCCAGGCGTCGGGGGGAGCCTCTTTCGTCGGGTCCTCGATGGCCCCGGCCTCGATCGAGCGCCCCCACAGATTGGTGTCGGTGGAATACGGGCTTTCTTTGCCCACCGGCACTGGAATCCCGTGCTGGGCGGCGTAGTCAATCTCCTGGGCGCGGGTCATCCCCCACTCGCGGGCCGGGGCGATAACCTCCATCTCCGGGGCGAGCGCGGCGTAGGTGACCTCGAAGCGCACCTGGTCATTGCCCTTGCCGGTGCAGCCGTGGGCGAGGTAGCGGGCGCCTTTTTCCTTCGCCACCCGCACCTGATGCTGGGCCAGCAGCGGCCGGGCCAGGGCGGTGAAGCACGGATAGCGGCCCTCGTACATGAGATTGGCGGCCAGGGCGCGGGTGAGGTACTCGTCGAAGAACTCTTGCTTCGCGTCAACCACCACCGACTCGACGGCGCCGACCTGCAGGGCCTTCTGGCGGATGCCCTCGTAGTCTTTCTCCTCGCCGACGTCAATCGCCAGGGCGATGACCTCGACCCCGTATTTCTCGGCGATCCAGCGGATAGCGACGGAGGTATCCAGGCCTCCAGAATAGGCGAGCACGCATTTGTCCATGGGAAGGCTCCTTTGCAGTGGAATGTTGGTAGTTTAGTGGCAGGAGTGGGAAGTAGCAAGTGCGGGAGATGGGCGGGAAGGGGGGAGACCCGCACGGGCTGACGCGACGAGAAGGGGCAAGCGGGGACAAGCGGGGTCGGCCCTGCTTGTCGCCAGCCTGCGAACGTTCCTCAGGGATGCAAGCACCCCCTTGCTACCGCTGCGACTCTCGACTGGCCGCGCCGGCGCGAGTATAATGCGCACGCCCAGAAAAGGAGGCGAAGCCATGAAAGCCGGACGCATTCTGATTGCCGCGCTTGGGTTGCTACTGGCGGTGGGGGTAGCCGCGTGGGCGCAGGAGAGCATCCTCTTGCGCTATCAGTTCAACCCCGAGGAGACCCGTGCCTACGACCTTAACGTCACCGGCGGCGGGCGGGTCGTGCTCAGCCTGCCGCAGTTGGGGGACATGAATCTTCCCCTGGCCATGACCATTAACGGCAGTTTCGAGATGCACACCCAGGGCGTGGACACCGAGGGCAACGGCGAGGTCAGCGTCTCCCTGGGCGAGATGGCGCTGGAGGTCGCCGTGATGGACCGGGTCATGCACCTGACCCTGGACCTGGAGAAGGGCAAGGCGCTGGTGGACGGTCGCGAGGTGGCGCTCCCCGGCGCAGAAGCCGGCGAGGGCTCGGCCCTCTCGAAACTCATCTTCGTGCTCTCTCCCCGCGGCCAACTGCTCGACGTGCAAGGCGTAGAAGAGTTTGCCGCCGCCTTGCGCCGGCTCAACCCGGCGGGACCGCTCTCCCCGGTGAACCCTGCCAACCTCGTCAATCTCAAGCAGATGCTGCAAGGCTATTCACCCGAGCTTCCCGAGGGGCCGGTGAAGCCGGGGGACACCTGGGTGCAGACCATGCAGGTCCCGCTGCCCGGACGGGCCGAGCCCGCCGAGATGAGCACGGAGTTCTTGCTGCAGAAGATTGGGGAGATCGGCGGGCACCGCATCGCGCGGATCGGCCTGCTCAGTGCCTGGACAATCAAGGACCTGCCGCTGCCCGCCGCGGCGCCCGACCGCCCCAGCCCTGGCAGGCTGGACTCGCTGGCCATAGCGGCCGAGGGGCAGATCTACCATGACGCCGACGCCGGGTTCCTGCACAGCGCCCGGCTGGCCGTGACTATGGACATGGACCTGACCGGTACGCCGCCGGCCGGTCCACTTCCTCTCCCCGCCGGCGACCAGGCCGGGGCGGCGCCCAATCCACCCGGCGCCGGAGGGCAGGCGCCGGCAGGCACCGAGAATCCTCCCGCCCCCAAGATCTCGCTCAAGGACCTGCGGCTGTTCTACAACATCTATCCCAAGGGTGGGGTCTCGGCGGCGGCAGAAGACTAGGCAGCGGGGCTAAGAACCCCGCCTGGCGTCGATTACGGGCCGGCTGCGCCTCCGTCGCTCGGCAAAGCGCCTCGTCTCTCGGCCCCGCCCTCTGCGGCAAGGGGTGCCATCCGCGACGCCGGCCGCGCGATAGGTCTGTTGGGGGCGCAGGTGAACACCGGAGCGGACGCCGAACAGATAGCTCACAACCGCGAGGATACCTCATGCCCACCTCGGATCGCGAACGCCTCCGCCAACTTATCCTCCAGCGGGCTCTTAAGTTCGGCGACTTCACGCTGGCCTCCGGGCAGAAGTCCACCTACTTCATTGACGGCAAGCAGGTGACGCTACTCGGCGAGGGCCTGGCGCTCCTGGCGCGGATGCTGCTGGGCGTGCTGGATCCGCGGGTGGAGGCCGTGGGGGGGATGAGCATCGGGGCCGACCCCATCGCCGGGGCGGTCATTGCTCTCGCTCACGAACGCGGGCGCGCCCTGACCGGCTTCCTGGTGCGCAAAGAACGCAAGGACCACGGCACCCGTAAGCAGGTGGAAGGACCCCTGTGGCGGGGCGTCAAGGTGGCCCTGCTGGAGGATGTAGTTACCACCGGCGGCTCCACCCTGCAGGCCATCGCGGCGCTGGAGCGCGAGTTTGCCGCTGAGGTGGTGCAGATTCTGGTGATGGTGGATCGGCTGCAAGGGGCGCGGGAGGCCTTTGCCGAGCAAGGCTACCCTCTGACCGCGCTGTACGAGATCACGGAGTTCGGGATAGAAAAACCAGCTTGAGTTAGCAGGGGCGACAGCCCCTACCTCGAAGACTGCCGGCGTACACCCCCCGCGAGCCCGCGCAGTAGAGCCCTCTTCTGGTCGCCGCCCCGGGCTCCGCCGACCCTTGTCTGTGCCTTGTAGGCAAGGGGGGTTCCGGCGCGCCCTCAGCCTGCTTGCTGTCTGTTGCCCCTCGCGGTGCTCGGCTAGGTGTGTCGCCGGTTAGCGCCCCCACGGCTCTAGAGCGGCTCCACCTTGGGTTTCTTGTCGCGGCGCGCTTTCTTGAGGAGGGCCTCGACCTTGGCGCGGCTGAACTGGTCGGCCTTGGGCTGGGCCCCGCGCAGGGTGCAGATGAGGGCACCTGCCGCATTGGCAAAGGTGGCCGCTTCGTCCAGACTCGCCTCCTCCGCCAGGCGCACCGCCAGGGCGGCCGCGAAGGCATCCCCGGCCCCGGTGGGGTCCACCGCCTGCACCGGGAAGCCGGAGATGAGCCGAGCGCCCTCTTCGTCGTAGAGCAGGCAGCCCTTCTCGCCCAGGGTGATGGCAATGCGCTCAATGCCGCGCTGAGCCAGCCGCCGAGCGGCGGCCAGAGCGGAGGAGACATCGCTCACCGGCTGGCCCGCCAGGCGCGCCGCCTCCGTCTCGTTGGGGACAATGACGCTGGCGCTCGTCCACAGTTGCGGCGGCTTCTTGCCCAGGGGCGCCGGGTCTAGCAGCGCCGGCACCCCACAGTCCGCCGCTACCTGCATGGCCCGATTCACGGCCTCCTCGGGCACGCCCAGCGAGACCAGGAAGAAGTCGCAGCGCTCGAAGGCCCGGTGGGCCTGCTCGATCTGCTGGGGCGTGAGGGTGAGGTTGGCGCCCAGAAGCGAAACAATCCGATTGTCGGCCTCCGCCTGACTTACCCAGACGAAGGCCATCCCGGTGATGGCCTCCTCCGCCGTCTCCACAAACCTCACGTTCACGCTTTCCTGGGCCAACCGCTTGCGCAGCACCCGGCCGTAGTTGTCCCCCCCCACGCAGCCAATCAGCACCACCTCTGCGCCCAGGCGGGCCGCGGCCACCGCCTGGTTAGCGCCCTTGCCGCCGGGGACCAAATCCAAGCCGTCGGCAATAACGTTCTCGCCCTTGCTGGGGATGTGTGGCACCTGGAGGGAGAAATCAAGGTTGATGTTCCCGAGTACGGTCAGGCGCGGGGGCATGAACCACCCCTACCTTTCGGCTACGCGAACCCCAGGCGGTTGGGTTCGGCCTGCTGCAGTCGCTCGGGTAGCCGCGGCGCCGCGGCCGGGCCGAGGGGAGGCGTTGCCGGGCGCCGCCGGCGGCTTGTCGCCATTGGCCGCGGGCGGCTTTTGCCCATTCTCGCCGCCGGGAGGTTTCGCCCCCGGCTGAAGACCCGGCCCCGGTTTGGTGCCCGACGGGCTCGCCCCACCGGGGGCGGCTGCCCCTCCGGGTGGCGCGGTCCCCGACGGCGGGGTCTTGGGCTTCACGCCTACCCGCACGATGTGCGTCTTGGGCGGGTAGTAGTCGTCATGCAGTTTCTCGTACCGGATCTGTTTGCCGTTCTTGGACACCTTAATCCAAAGCGTGGCCCGGGCCCCGGCGCTGCCGTCTTGCACCACCACCCGCTTGCCCACCGGCAAGGTCGGGTCCTCGATGATCTGGCTGCCGCCGCCGAAGCGCGCGTAGTTGGTCCGGATCAACTCCACGTCGTAGTCGTCATCGGCGTGTCCCACAATGGCTGCCCACAGCCGGTCGCCGCGGATCTCGCCCAGGATGACGATGGTGTGCTTGAGACTGTTGCGAAAGCGCAGGTCATGCTGGCCCCAGTAGACGGTGGCATCGCGACCCGCCGGGCAATACCAGACCGGGCGGGAGTGGTGACTGCGCTCCAGCACCTGCAGGTTCGCGAGCAGCGCCACGTTGTACAGGGTGGAAGCGACCTGACACACTCCGCCTCCGGTGTCGGGCACGATCCGGCCGTCGCGGAAGATGGGCGCTGACCGATAGCCCTCCTGCACGGTGCGCTCCCCCACCGTATTGTTGAGTGAGAAACTCTCTCCCGACTTCAGCGCGGTGCCGTTAACCTTGCCGATTGCCAGGGCCATGTTATGAGTGCGGTCGCGCTGCCAGGTATGATAGGGCGTGGAGTAGGCCGCCAGCACTACCTGCAGGTCGGCCAGGTCCTGCGCGCTGATGTTGGGCGGCTTCTGCTTGACCACCAGGTCCACCCGATTGGCCGCACCGTTCTGCAGGGCCCGGCTCACCGCCGCCACCGTCTCTGGCACCAGCAACACTAGCCCCGACTGGCCGGGGGTCTTGTGCAAACGGTTGTCCCCGTCCACGCTGATCTTAGCGTCGCGTGGTTCGCGATTGACCCGGGGCGAGAGACCGGTGATCACGGCTTCCAGGCGGCCCCGGTCAATCTCGACCGGTACGGGCAAGTCTACCCCACCCTGGCGCAACCGCCAATGTGTGCGCAGGCGATCGAGCAGGCCCGACTCCCGGCCCAGGGCTTGGGCCTGGCTCAGCGCCGTCTCCAGATCATAGCGCGCCCCCAACTCCTCGCGAGTCAGGCGCAGGCTCCCGCCGGGGTACACTAGCTCTACCTCCGCCCGGGCGGCCGGCGCCAGTTGCGCCTCCAGGGCCGAGCGAGCCTCCGCCGCGGTCATGCCCCCCACCGGAATCCCGCCGATCGTAACGTGGGCCGCGATTCTCTCGCCGCGGGCGAAACTCTCGGTGAGCGCGGCCACGGCCGCCGCGGCAAGCGCGAGCAGCCCTACCAGGACGCCCAGCGCGACCACGACCACGATTCCCGCCCGCCGAACCCGGCGGCGCTTGGCGGTAGAACGCCTCATGCCTCAGTCTCTTCTCCCTCGCTGGCTGCAGATCTTGCCTCTGTCTTGCTCCGGGCTCCGTGCCGCGCCTCGCACTGCACGCTCAGGGTAGAGATCTCTTGCTCCAGGCGGGTCAGCCGTTGCAGCAGGCACTGGATGGCCGGATCTTCGTGCCGCATCGCCTGGTCGTGCCGAAAGTCATACACCCGCTCCCCCCGCCGGCGCACCACGAAAGCCTTGGTGCCCACCACCGTGCAGTAGGGCGGGATGTTGTCTAGCACCACCGCGCCGGCTCCGATGACCGACCCCTCCCCGATGGTGATGGAGCCCAGAATCTGCGCGTGCGCCCCCACGGTAACGTTGTTCTCCAGAGTCGGATGGCGCTTGCCCTTCTCCTTACCCGTGCCGCCCAGGGTCACGCCGTGGAAAAGGGTGCAGCCGTCGCCGATCTCCGCCGTCTCCCCGATCACCGTGCCCATCCCGTGGTCAATGAAAAAGCCCTTGCCGATGGTGGCCCCAGGATGAATCTCAATGCCGGTGAAATGCCGCACTACCTGCGACAGCCAGCGGGCTAGCAGCCGCAACTTCCACTGCCACAGCCGGTGGATCAGGCGGTGCCACATGATGGCGTGCAGCCCGCTGTAGCACAGCAGGACCTCTAAGGTGCTGCGCGCAGCCGGATCCCGCTCCCGCACGGCTCGGATGTCCTCAACCAATTCCCGAAACACGCGCCGGGCCTCCTTGGGAGAGAAGTCGTTGGTCGTTGGTCGGTAGTGGCAGAGGAAAGCCGGTCCGCTGCCGTTCCGGCTGCCTCTCCGCCCGCTGTTCCCAAAAAAGCCCCAGGTAGATGGCCTGCGGCTCTCGTGCGGCATGCCCTGTCTACCGCCATTATATGGCCCGCTTGCGGCTCCGTCAAGCCGCGGCCGGCCCACTGCGGTGCTGAGCAGCCGCTAGGATCGCCGACTCGGTGACCAGCCCCAGCGGTTGACTCTCTGGGGACGTCACCAGCAGCCAGCCCCGTTCGTTTTGCCTCATCCGCAGCAGCGCCTCAGTGGCCGGGGCGCTCACCCCGATGGTCATCGCTTGCGCGTCCACCGGGGCCATCACCTGTCCCACCGCGACCTGGCTCCACCGGGCCGGCTCCACCTGCTGCAGGCCGGCGCGATCCAGCACCCCGACGACTTGCCCCTGTTCGTCTACCACCGGATAGAAAGGTTGCGCACGCGTCGCTGCGTATTCCTGGACGGCGTAGGCCAGGTTCATGTTCACGGGCAAGGTCACCAGCGGCCAGTGCATGACTTGGCCGACCTGCAGGCCGCGCAGCACGCGCTTCACCGTGGCCTGGCGGCCCTCCGCGCCGGCCACCGACAGGATCAGCCAGCCGATGAAGAAGATCCACATCCCCGAGCCCATGCTGTTCATCAACCACGCCAGGACGCCGCCTGCCACCATGAACAGGCCGCCCAGTACCTGCCCGAAAAAGGCGGTGATGCGCGTGGAGCGATATTCGTCGCCGGTTACCCCCCAGAGGATCGAGTGCAGTACCCGGCCGCCATCCAAGGGCAGGCCGGGGAGCATGTTAAACTCGCCCAGGCGCAGATTGATGAGCGCGGAGAGAGCCAACACGCCGCCGAGCAGACTTTGGGCACGGCTGGGCTCCAGGTTCCGGCCGCCCAGCAGCCAGAAGCCCGCCGCCAGCGCGAAAGAACTGGCCGGCCCGGCCGCCGCCATCAGAAACTCGGCCCGCGGCGACTGCACTTCGCCCTCCACCTGGGCGACGCCGCCGAAGATGAACAAGGTGATGCGCTTGACCGGCAGGCCGAGGGAGAGCGCGACTAGCGAGTGGCACAGTTCATGCAGTAGCACTGAGCAAACGAAGATGAGACTGGCTGCGGCCCCCGCCACCCAGGACCAGGCAGGCTGCTCCGGCCGCAGCGGACGCAGCAGGTAGGAGAAAGAGATCATAAACAGGCCGAACATGACCAGCCACGTGTAGTTGATCTCAACCGCGATGCCCCGGATGGTGCAGATTCGCCAACCTTGCACAATGAACCGCCTCAGCGTGCCGGCACCTGCTCCCCACTTCCCTCCCGGGCCGGCAAAGCAGGCGCTGGCGAGACTGCCGCCGGCCCGCCTGCCGGCCGCGTGCCTGGAGCGCGAGTATACCACGTCCGCCCTCCAGGGGGAAAGGAGGTCATCAGGCCCGGCCCCGCGAAAAGCCCCGGTGCAGACGACTGCCTGCTGGCCCCACAGGAGGCGCGAGGGACCGTGCCCTGTCCTACTTCCGAGCAACGCCCCAAAGTTGTGATCACCGGTGCCGCCGGGATGCTGGGCTCAGCGCTGCTCGCGCTAGCGCCCGCGCCGGTGCGTGTCGTGGGGGTGGACCTAGCCGAAGGCGACCTTAGCGACCCCGAGGGCGCGCGCCGGGCGCTAGCGCCTCGCCGCCCGCAGGTGGTCATCCACTGCGCGGCCTTCACCGACGTGGACGGCTGCACCCGCGACCCCGAGCGCGCCTTTCTCCACAATGCCACTGCTACCGGTAACGTCGCCCGGCTCTGCGCGCAGCTGGGGGCCCGCCTGGTGATGATCAGCACCGACTATGTCTTCGACGGCACCAAGGGCTCGCCTTATACAGAGCAAGACCCCACCAACCCGCTGAATGCCTACGGCGACTCCAAACTGGCCGCCGAGCGCCTGGCCGCCGAGGAACTGGGCGACCTCCTGATCGTGCGCACCCAGTGGCTCTACGGTCCGGGTGGGCGCAACTTCGTAGCCTCCATCGTCAGTCGCGCCCGTGAAGAGGGGCGAGTGCGAGTGGTGGCTGATCAATGGGGAAGCCCCACCTACACGCGTGACCTGGCGGCGGCGCTCTGGCAAGGGGCGCTGTCCCAAGCCCATGGCATCGTGCATCTGACCAACCAGGGCGTGGCCACCTGGGCCGACCTGGCCGAGCGGGCACTGGCGGCGGCGGGTCTGGAGACCGCCACCGTCGAGCGCATCTCCTCGGCCGACTGGCCAACCCCCACCAAGCGCCCGCGCTATTCCGTGCTTGACAACTCTCGCTGGGCGCGGTTAGGCTTTACACCACTTCGGCCCTGGACCGAAGCGGTGGAGGAGTACGTCAAAACCTTCCTCTGAGTCCTGCCGCAAAGAGAGGTGACCCCACCCGATGGCAGTCAAGCCTCGACCACAGAGATCGTCGCTAACGTACCTTGGCCTGCCGATCAGCGCGATCGTCGCCGCCCTCGTCGTCGCCTTGACGTTGCCCACCTGGGCCGCTGCCGTAGACCCCACGGCCCTGACCCCGGAGGACCTGCTGGCCGCCGTTCCCAGTCCCAGCGAAGTGCCCGCCGTGTTCACGGCCCCCGGCGACTGGTGGGCCTGGTTCCCTCAGTTCATTGCCGGCGCCGCGAACGTAAGCCCCTTGCGCGGCGAACGCTTCTACCTGGTACAGGCCTTCTCCCACTGCAACGATCCGGAGAGGGAAAGCCTCAAAGTCACCGTTGACCTGTTCCGGACGCCCAAGGACGCCCATCGCGCCTTTGTGGATCTGGGCGGACTGAGTGCCCTGGGCGCTACCGTAGTCAAAGGCCCGGCCCTGGGCGACGAAAGCCGCTACTTCCTGCGCTCCGAGACCATCAGCGACACGACCTTGCGCTACCGCGTGGGGCCGATCACCGGGCGTGTGTCGATCACCAGCGCGGGGGCGCCCGTCGGCGTCGAGGCAGTAAGCAAGTATGCGGAGGTGCTGGTCGAGCGCCTGCGGGCCGTGCTGGAGGGCAAACTGGCGGCCGCCAATCTCCCCGCCGACTTTGCTCAGTTGATGCCCCCGCCGGCAGTTGTTACCGAGGTGGGGCCGCTGCTCGGCTCCGCAGTCGTCTCCGCCGAGGCCCGGGCGCTGCAGGAGGACCGCGCGCGGCTGCTCCAGACCCGCGACACCCTCCGGGCCGGCGGCGTGGAGAAACTCTACTTCCGGCGCTACGCCGTTTCAGCCCTTCCCGGCCACGTGGTCCAGGCCGCGCTTTTGCAGTTCCGCGACGGGGAGGCCGCCGCCCGCTGGGTGCGTGCGAACATCAAGGAAGTCCAGCGGTCGGGCCTGTGGCTCGACGCCGGTGACACCGGTATCTTGCGTGTGTTCAGTCGCAACCCCGCCGGGACCGTGTACGAACTCCAGTTTACCAAGGGCCGCCTGGTCGGGGATGTCGTCGCCCACGAGGCGGCCGGCGGTCCCGCTAACCCGGCCGTCATCCCGACCCTGCGCAGGCTGGCCGAACTCTGGTGGGCCAGCCTGCCCCTGCAGTAGCGCTAGCGTGCCTGGAGGCCAGCTTTGGCCATGGCCGTGCACTACACCGACACCGAGATCCAGGCGCTGCTTTCAGAGCAGAAGGTCTTGCAAGAGGATTACCGGGCCCGCGTAGCCCTCCGGCCCAAACGCGGACATAAGGAGGGGCAGACAGACGTTTCTGGCGCCGCCGGCAGTGAGTTCCGGGTCATCTTGCGACTGAGCGACGAGAACCCGCTGGACTTCTCGGTGATTCTCGCCTGCCTCATTCCGCGCTCGAATCGGTGGTTCCGGTTGCGGCGGTACAATGGCAAGAGCCACGAGCACAGCAACCCGATCGAGGGCGAGCGGTTCTACGACTATCACATCCACACGGCCACAGAACGATACCAGGCGTTGGGGGCGGCGGAGGACGCCTTCGCGCAGCCGACGGATCGCTACGCGACCTGGGATGAAGCGCTCCGTTGTCTGTTCGAGGACTGTGGCTTCCAGGTTCCCCCCAAAGCCCAACTGCCGCTCCTGGAGGAGCACTGACATGGGCATCGAGACAATTGAAGCCGACTTTCAGCGGAAAGTATGCAGGGAGTTACGGCTGGCTTCGGAGGGCGCAGGGCGCTACCGCGTGTTTACGCCCTTCATGTTCCCCGATGGCGACCATCTGGCGGTAGTCCTCAAGAGCGCCGGCGGCGAGTGGGTGCTCTCCGACGAAGGCCATACCTACATGCACCTGACTTATGAGCTCGACGAGCGCGACCTGTACGAGGGCACGCGACAGCGGCTGATCAGCAATGCGTTGAGTATGTTTGGCGTGCAGGACCGGGACGGCGAGCTGGTGATGCGTATCACGAAGGACCAGTACGGAGATGCGCTATTCAGCTTCCTCCAAGCCTTGTTGAAGGTTTCAGACGTAACCTATTTGACGCGCGAGCGCGTGCGGTCTACCTTCCTGGAGGACTGTCGTAGGCTGATCGCCGAGACGGTGCCGGAAGACCGTAGGGAGTTCGACTGGCATGATCCGGTGCGGGATCCGGAAGCCAACTATCAGGTGGACTGCCGCATTAATGGCAGCCGGCGCCCCTTGCTAGTCTTCGCGCTGCCGAACGACGACCGCACCAACCTGGCTACGATCACCTTGCTGAAGTTCGAGACTTGGCATATGCACTTCCGGTCCCTTGCCATCTTCGAGGAGCAGGAAACCATCAACCGCAAGACCCTGGCCCGCTTCAGCGATGTATGCGAGAAGCAATTCTCGAGCCTCGGTGGCAACCAGGATCGGATCATTCGCTACCTACGAGAGGCCATGGCCACGGGTTAGAGCTGCTGAGAGATTGCCCCAGACGCAAGGGGCGCGGTGGAGATACGCATGACCTTCGACATTGCCGATCCTGAACTGAATGCCGCCGGGCAGCACCGCATCCAGTGGGCCGACCGCAATATGCCGGTGCTGGCCCTCATCCGCGAGCGCTTCGCCGAAGAGCGCCCCCTGGCCGGCCAGCGCATCGCCTGCTGCCTGCACGTCACCAGCGAAACCGCCAACCTCATCCGCACCCTCCAGGCCGGCGGCGCCGAGGTCGCGTTGTGCGCCTCCAATCCCCTCAGCACCCAGGACGACACTGCGGCCTCCCTGGTGGTGGACTATGGCCTCCCCGTCTTCGCCCGCCACGGCGAGGACACCGACACCTACTACCGCCACATCAACCTGGCTCTGGACCTCCAGCCGACCATCACCATTGACGACGGCGCCGACCTCATCTCCACGCTGCACTCCTCCCGGCAGGACCTCATCTCTGGCATCAAGGCCGGGATGGAGGAAACTACCACCGGCGTCATCCGCCTGCGCGCCATGGCGCAAAGCGGCGCGCTGCGCTACCCCGTCATTGCCGTCAACGACGCCTACACCAAGCACCTGTTCGACAACTACTACGGCACCGGCCAGAGCACTATTGACGGCATCCTGCGCGCGACCAACATCTTGCTGGCCGGCCGCGTGGTGGTAGTCTGCGGCTACGGCAACTGCGGGCGCGGCGTGGCGATTCGCGCCAAGGGCCTGGGCGCCCACGTGATTGTCTGCGAGGTCAACCCTCTGCGGGCCCTACAGGCGGCGATGGACGGCTACCAGGTCATGCCGCTCTTGCAGGCCGCCGAGCGCGGCGACCTGTTTATCACCGTCAGCGGCGATATCTCGGTGATTGACTCCGCCCACCTGGAGGTCATGAAAGACGGGGCCGTGCTGTGCAACTCCGGGCACTTCGATGTCGAGATCAACCTCAAGGCCCTCCGCCAGATGGCCGCCGAGGTGCGCCACACCCGGCCTTCGGTGCAGGAGTACGAACTCCGCGACGGGCGCCGCTTGTATGTGCTCGGCGAGGGGCGCCTGGTCAACCTGGCCGCGGCCGAGGGGCACCCGGCCTCCGTGATGGACATGAGTTTCGCCAACCAGGCGCTCTGCGCGGAGTACGTGGCCCAAGCCGAGAGTCTGCCCCTGGGCGTGATGAGAGTCCCCGAGGAGATTGACTTCCAGGTGGCCTCCCTCAAACTCCAGGCCATGGGCATCGAGATAGACACCCTCACCCCCGAGCAGCGCGCCTATCTGGAATCGTGGGAGAGAGGGACCTAGGGGCAGCGGGCGCTTCGTAGAGGAAAGTGGGGGCCGCGAACCACCGCTGGCGTCGAGTCACAGCACGACCTTCGCCACATCCTCCGGTGGCTCGATCCCGAGGAACTCTCTCCATATTCGCTGCTTGTACTCCGGACCCAGTTCATTCACCGCTGATATGAAGGCCTCATAGGTCCCAACGCCGCCGAGCTTCTCCCAGAACTCGTCGCCGATGAGCACAACCGGGTCCTCGCGCATGTTGAACCACCGGGCTGGGAATGACCAGTCATAGTCCTGTCTGCGCCCGAACGGATTGTACGGCAGCGCGAAGTAAGCCTCGGCCACCGGTCGCGGCACCATGCTGTGGAGCTTCAGGAGCTTCTCCTTGCTCACCTTGGTCTGGTCGCTGTTCGGCAACGGGGCTTTGATCTCAAACGCGTAGCTCAGTCCCGACGCTGCATCCTCCACGTAGAGATCACACAGCACTGTCGTTGGGATCTTCGTGCCGCCTCCATCCAAGATGTAGCTGAGTTCCTGGCTCCAGTTGGGTACCACTCTGGGGCCGCTCGCCCCTCGGAACTCCAGTCTGTTCAGTACCTCCTGGATCCGGCGCAGGCGCTCTTCGGGGATGTTCCCGTGGACTGCGTATCCGCTGGAGGCCGAGCCCATGCGGGCCCTGGCGACCACTACCGCCACCTGTTCCCAGGCATGGCCGAAGGGCGTCACGAATCGCCTCTCAAAGTGCGCACCCTTGAAAATCTCATCAGGTACCAGCGCTGCGTAGAGAGGCTTGTGCGCTCGGTGCTTCTCGGTGAGGAACGGGTCCTCGTACAGAACCCGATTCATCACCCGTTCCATCATAGAGCGGATAACCGACTGAATGGCGTCCTTGATGTCCTGGCGACCGTCCACTACTCCAATCTCCCTGCCCTCAGGTCTTGCGCCAGACGAGGACCTGCTCATAGAAAGGCTCGGTCCTTCGCCCCGTCCTTCTGTTGACATGGCGCTGTAGCACGGTTGCCTCCTCCACCGGCAGCGCCTCCGCTATCCGCCGATACAGCCCGCGCTTGTCGCTCACGACGACTACAATGTGAGCCCCCTCGGGCATTGGTGCGATCGCGTTTGCGAACACCGCCCTGATGCCTTCCACGTACTCGTCCACCGCCGCTTCGGACGAACCTTTGTAGGCCGCCCCGATCTCTCGCTCCTCCTGGGTTCTCCCGTCCGAACCGTGATACCCCACCGAGGCAAATGGTTCCGGGAGCAGGGAGAGCAGCTCGTAGGCGTAGCGGTGCTGCTCATGGTAGTCTATCAGGCCCACATAGGGCGGCGAGGTGACTATCAGGTCGGCGGGCGGGAACTCGATCTCCCGCGAATCGCCACAGATCACCGTGGCCAGCACCTTGCGTCTCAGCCGCATGTACTGCTCTATCCGCTGGATGGTGTCCATGGTGTATCTTTCCAGGAACTTTCGCGCCTCCTCGACGGGCGCGCATATACGGTCGTGCTTTCGGCAGTGATACGGAACGCGCTGCGGGGCCTTGGGGAAGTCGAGCTCGTGGTGCGGCACTAGCCTGGCCGAGCGCGCCGCTCTGGACAGCACAATCTTCATCAAGTCCTGGTACTCGTACTCCGGGATAAGGGCACAGTAAGCCAGCAGTTCTTGCTGCGCCTGCGGGGCGAACCACTCCCGGAGGTACTCCGTCGGCTCCAGAGGCTGCCCTGCCGACTGCGAGGCAATCTCGAACAGAGGCGTCTGTCCCCTGCCTGACCGCCGGAGTATGTCCAGGAGTTCATACCGAACCCGTCTCGGTTCGTAGTTGTCTACCTTGACCTTGGTGAGAAGGCAGTTGAAGGGAGACAGGTCGGCGCCAAAGCAGTCCACCCCCAAGCATGTGGCCTCCACCAAGGTCGTACCGCTACCGCAGAAAGGGTCAACAACCAGGCGAGGCTGGAACTTGCGTAGAAAGATCTCCACCAGTTGGGGGATGAACTTCCCCAGGTACGGGTGCAATCGGTGCACGTGCTTAGTGCGCTCGCGCTCCGGCAGGTCCTTTTCACGCCAGTTCAGGTTCAGGCTTTGGAGGTCGGTGGCCGGACCAACCCGTGCAAAATCCACAAAAGGCGCTTCCGCGTACCTCGGGTTCGCCAGTGAGACATGTCCTTCATCAAGCAGGATGGGCGAGTCTCCCTCAGGCGACTGAGCTTGTGCTTTCAATGGTTCAGGCATAGGAAGAGGGCACCTACCCCAAGAGTACGGGTCCCGTCCCGGCTTCACAAGTGACGTGCGACGCCACTTGCAGCGAAGCCCAGCGCGCGACCTCGTGCTTTCATCCGCCTTACAGACCCACCTCTTGCGCCTGCTCGGCCTTCACTGTCCTCCCGTTCACCGTGGCCTCGCCGGGCTCCAGGAAGACTACCGTGTACTTGTCTCCCAGCCTGCGGATCGCTCCCGCAGTCCCGGAGAAAGAAAGCCCCTCCCCGGTCCATCGCACCGGCTCCTCCGACAGGAAAGCCCAGTCCGTGCCCTTTGGCGTCACCACCTTCACGCCTTTGCCGCCCGCCAGGGCCTCGAAGGTGGGCGCCGGCTCGCCCACCTTGCGCGGGTAGAGCACCGCCAGGAATCCCTGCCCCGGGGCGGCGTGCGCGCGCAGGTTGGTGAGCACCTCGATCCAGGGCTTCTCCACCACATACGGCGCCGAAGGCCCGGCCACAAACTGGTTGGTGGCCTGCCGAGTGTTCCACTGCGGCTGCGCCGGCTCGGCCATGAACACCTCCAGCAGCACCCCGTACTTGCTGGTCACCAGCGCCCGATTGTCCTGGAACTGCACGTTCTCCGCCAGCGTCCAGATGTTCCACTCGCCGGGAAAGGCCTCTCCCTCGGTAGTGAAATCGTCCCGGATTAGGTAGTAGTTGGGCGCGAGCGGGTCCGGATCCTTGAGCAACAGCACCCGGCGGTTCCAGTGCGTCTCGGGAATCGCCATGGTGGGGATGGGCGTGTTCGGCGGCAGCGGCTGGTCCGGGTCCTTGCCCACCGCGCCCTGCTCGGTCTGAATCTGCTCCCCGTGAGCGTAGTCGGCGGACGCGAAACTGGCGAAGCCCTTCGTGTTCATCACGTAACTGCTCGCGTCCAGGTCCTGCCAACCTTCGGTCCCCCAGGAGTAATTGGCCGGGTCGAGGCCGAAGCCCCGCAGCATCTCGGCAGCCGGTTCGTCGGCTCGCACCGGCCGGTGGTTGAAGCAGGCGCGGTTGAAGTGCCAGGCCCCCTGGAAGTAGGGCGTGTACTGCGAGCCGAAGTGCAGCACCAGCGGCGCGCCCTTGGCGTAGAGCATGAAACTGCCCTGGTCGCCGTAGTTGTAGTGCTCAATGCAGTTGCCGTGCCGGAAGGCCATCCAGGTCTCGTCCTCCGAGGGGAACCCGGAGCGCAAGACGGCCCCGAAGCCCTCAAAGAGCGCACTCTTTAGTTCCGGTTGCTCCGCCGGGAGATCGGGCTGCAATACCAGCGGACTCATCTGGAACCAGGACGGCCGCCCCTGCTCGTGCCAGGCCCACATCATCAGCCGCGAGAACTCCGGGTCCTGCTCGGCGGTCATCGCCGCCACCCAGCCGGTGAGCGGCATGAACTCCCAGGAGCCGTTACCGAAAGCGGGTAGCACCCGCAGCTTCTTCTCGCCGTCTTTAAAGCGCGGCGAAGGCGGGGTGAGCATATTGACGAGGTAGGTCATAGTCTTTTTCAAGCGCGGGTCAGTGAACACGTCGTAGCGCCCGCTGAGCCGCAGCGGCACCGCCGACTGCATCATCGGGTACATGGCCGCCTCGAACTGATAGTGCGGACACTCCCGCCAGGCCCCCGAGGGCCGCACCATGTCCTCCAGCAGCCGCCTCTGCTCCGCCGCCCCCCGCTCCGCCCAGGCCGCGGCCAAAGGATGCGTCGGCATCAGGCGGGAAGCGATCCCCAGGTAGTGCTCCTGCCGCGGGGGCATGTTAGGATTGCCCAGGTGCCAGCCGGAACCGACCGCGTGCCAGTCGGGGTCAAACACCATCTGCGCCACGAAAGCAATCAGCCGCGACATCTCCTCTTTCTCCTCGGCTGTGGCCTCCGCCACCGACATCGCGGCGTCATAGCGGAGCAATTCCGTCATGGGCGCGGCGTTGTTCGGCGAGAAGAAGCCGATATACCCCCAGTTGTCGAAGAGCCGCGAGACGAAAAAGCGCAAGCCGGGCAGCGCTCCCGCGGTGGCGTACCAGGAGGGCCACTGCTCCGGCGGCGCGTTGGCCGAGATCTCCGCGTGGAGCAGTTCGTCTCCGACTTTGGGGTCTCCGGTGAGGATGTAGGTCAGCGGCCGAGTGTGATATTGTCCCAGGCCCGGTATCCCGCCGGGCAGGGCCAGCGCCCGCTGCCGCACTTCCGCCAGTTTCTCCGGGTCCAAGTAAAGCCGCGGATACTTCACCTGCTCCCAGGGCCAGTCAAACACCCAGTCCTTGATCTTGTCCAGGGGTAAGTCCGAGTGCTGCAGGACCGCCCGCGCCACCTCCGACTGGTTGGCCCCGGGGAAAGCCTCGTCCTCGCTGCACACCAGGAAGGTCCAGTGCCGGCGCAGGGCCGTGCGCGGCC
Organism: uncultured bacterium; assembly: GCA_937928475.1. GTDB lineage: Bacteria > Armatimonadota > Zipacnadia > Zipacnadales > Zipacnadaceae > Zipacnadum. Next base: position 24,658 of record CALFVE010000106.1, read on the forward strand.
AGCCCGCCTCCAGCCGCCCAGTATAGTAAGGGCTGCCCCATTCCACCCCGTCATTGTTCCAAGTCTGCTTCACATACAGGGGGAAGGAGAGGTACACGTCGCCGTTCCCGCGCGTTTCCAGGTAAGTCCCCATCGGGTTGCGCCAGTCGCCCACCCGAGAAGGGAAGAAGGACAGCGCCTGCCCCGAAGGGCCGCCGTGCAGCGTAATCAGGCGCACCGTCTCCGGCCACCAGGGAACGTAGCCGATCACCTGCACCTCGCGGCGGTCGGTATCGCGTTCCAGACGGAAGTCCTGACCGGCAAAGCCGCCCAGGCTGGTGGGCCAGACCGACTGCGAATCGGCCCGCTTGCGCCAGAGCCGCCCCTGCACCGCCAGGCGCTGCGGTTCCAGGCCCTCGCGCACCGAGAACCGGAAATAAGCATTCTCCACCGCCGCGGCCGGCATGTCGAACTCCTCGGTTACCCGCGCCACCGGCTGCCCGGCGATTACCCGGACGGTCATCGAATAGCGTCCGCCCTCCAGCACATAATCTGTGCGGGCCTCGGCATAGACCGGCCCCGAGGCCACCAGGGTAGCCCTCATAGACTTCACCGGGACCGTTCCCAGCAGGCTCCCCCGGCCGATCCAGGCCTGTTCGGCTGGTCCGCGCACCTGCAGGAGAGGCGGCGGCGCTTCGGCCAGAGTCGTGCCCGCAGGGAAGTTCCGCTCGCTGGCCGCAGGCACTGCCACCGCCACCTTGCCGGCGTCCAGGATGATGGCTTCGGGGACACCCCCTTGCGGCGCCACTAGACTGCGGCCGACCGGCTCGCCTTTGATCAGGGTGTAGACGACCTCCCCCTCGGCGGGCAGATCCCGCACGATAAAGGCTACCTCGGCTTGCTTCCCCAGGTCGCGGATCTGGACGGGCACCGGCTGCCCCTCGGGGCCCAGCAGGCGAGCCGGCTGCGGGACCTTGTCCTTGTCCACGCGGTAGGTCACCAGTTCGTTCTGCCAGCGGTGATGCAGGTAGTCCCGCAGCGTGAAGGTCAGGTCGGCCTGCGCCGTGCTCACCGGCAGCAGCAGGCCTCCGACCGCGAGCAGGGCCAGAGCGCTGAGGATGAAGACACGAGTCATGGTGAAACCTCCCGAGGCATTCAGAGTTGGCGCAAGGGAGTTCGCCCTACAGGGAACGCTTCCCTCCGTGAGGAGTTCCCGCCGCCTCGCAGCGGGGAACAAAACGCTTCCGGCAGACGGACGGGAGGCGCCGCCCGCCTCGCGGGGGCTGGCGCAAACGCGTCCGCCCCACCCGCCGAACCCGCCCGGCCTTCCCCGCGTAGCGCAGGCTTCCAGCCTGCGTCTCTGCGTC
>CALFVE010000107.1 GCA_937928475.1 uncultured bacterium
CCGGCGAGAGTGCGGTCAGGGTAGTAATCTTTCATTCAGAGCCTCTGCGTAGGCAGGCGGGGGAGCCCTGGGATGACTTTGCGCATAGAGCTAGCCCCGCGTCCACTCCAGCGCCGTGAAGACGGCGTACAGCGCAAACAAGCCAATTCCCCAGGCCCGAGACATCATCCTGCCCGTGTACACCGCCACCACCAAGTAGACAAGCACCAGGAACAAGGCGCCGGCCGCGACCTCATACTCTCTGAGGCTCTCGAGGACGATAGGCCGGATGAGCGCGGCCACTCCCAATACCAGCGAGGCGTTGAAGACGACCGCGCCGGTCACGTCGCCGAAGGACAGCAGCGGGTCTTTGGCCAGGGTCGCGCGCACGGCGAAGACCAGCTCGGGCAGGGAAGTACCGACCGCCACTAGGAAAAGCCCAATCACGAAGACCGGCACTCCCAGCAACTCAGCGATCCCCACCGCGAAATGTACTGCCCAGCGCGAGGAAAGCAGCAGCAAGGCCACGAACACTACGAAGAGAGCCAGGTCGCGCCAGAAGCGGGGGTCTCCCTTGACTTCGTCCGCCTTGTGGAAAAAGCGTGCGCTCCGTAAGAGTTGCGCGAGATAGGCGCAGAATCCCAGGAGCAGGACCGCGCCGTCAATCCGCGAAACCTGCCCGTCGGCGGCCAGCAGCAGAGGCACCAAGGCCAAAACTGCGGCCCAGAAGGCCTCGCGGCGCCGGACGACGCCCTTGACTTGCAGCCTTCCGTTGAGCAGCAGGAGCAAGCCCAGCACCAGGGCAATGTTGGCGATGTTAGAGCCGAGAACCGCACCGAAGGCCAGGGTGCCCGTTCCCTCTAGCGAGGAGATGACGCCCACTGAGAACTCCGGCAGGGTAGTGGCTGCCGCCATCAGCACGAAGGAGACGACAAAGGAAGAGACGTGCAGACTGCGAGAGAGCCGGGTCAGAACCGCCGCCAGCACTCCGCCGCTCCAGATCAGTACCGCCAACGACACCGCTAGCCCCAGAAAAGCCATTACCCAGAACCTCCAGAGGTGATAAGCGGGTACAGCCAAGGAGGCTGCACCCGCCCTTGTCCTAACGCCCGATCAACAGGTTGGGTTCCCCGGACCTCTCCTCGCGCCCTGCCGTGGGCTACCAGCCGTCGTAGTGTACCCGGGCCGGGTCATAGCGCTCGGCGGGAGGCTTGTGCTCGGCGGGATGGCCCACCGGTACCAGGGCCAGGGGCACGATCTCCTCGGGCAAGCCGAGCAGCCGTCGCATCGCCTGCACGGTCTCCTCGGCCGGGTAGACTCCCAGCCAGACGGCGCCCAGGCCTAGGGCGTGGGCCGCCAGCAGCAGGTTTTCGGTCGCTGCCGAGCAGTCCTGCACCCAGAAGGCGGGGTGCCCGGCTCCGCGCAAGTCGCCGCAGACGAGAATCGCCAGGGGCGCCTGTCTGATCATCGCCGAGTACGGGTGGAAGGTGGGCACCGCGTCGAGCAGTGCCCGGTCGCGAATGATCACGAACTGCCAGGGCTGCTGGTTCCCGGCGGAGGGCGCTGCCATGGCCGCCCGCAGCAGCGTCTCAATCTGCTCCTCGCTCACCGGCTCTGCGGTGTACTGCCGAATACTGCGCCGCGACAGGATGGCGTCAATCATGGTGGGTCACCCCCAGAGTCGTCTGTCCAAACTCCGATACTGCACTGCCTCCGCCAGATGCGGGACTTGGATGCCCTCGCTGCCGTCCAGGTCGGCGATGGTGCGGGCCAACTTGATTATGCGATCGTGGGCGCGGGCCGAGAGCGCGAACTGGTCTATCGCCACGCGCAGCAGGTTTTCCGCCTCGGCATCCAGCGGGCAGAACTCGCGCAAGGCCCGCGAGCCCATCTGGGCGTTGCAGAAGAAGGGCTTGCCCACAAAGCGCGCCGCCTGGCGCTCGCGGGCAGCCATCACCCGCTCCCGTATCTTCGCCGAAGGCTCCCCCGACTGCTTGCTCAAGAGTTCATCCGGAGTCAGGCGCGGTACCTCGATGTGAATGTCAATCCGGTCGAGCAGCGGCCCGCTGATCTGGTTGCGGTAGCGGGCCACGGCGCCGGGATGGCAGGTGCAGGGCTTGGCCTGGTCGCCGTAGTATCCGCAGGGGCAGGGGTTCATCGCTGCCACCAGCTGGAAGCGCGCCGGGAAGGTCAGAGTCAACTGGGCGCGGGCGATGGTGACGGTGCCGTCCTCCAGGGGCTGACGCATGACCTCCAGGGCGCTGCGGGTGAACTCAGGCAGTTCGTCGAGGAAAAGCACGCCGTGATGAGCCAGGCTGACCTCGCCGGGCTGGGGGATAGTCCCACCGCCGACCAAGCCGGCGGTGCTCACGGTATGGTGGGGATGTCGGAAGGGGCGCGTGGTAATCAGGGCGGTATCCCGTCCCACCAGGCCGGCGACGCTATACAGTTTGGTGACCTCCAGAGCCTCGGCCAGGGTCATGGGGGGCAGGATGGTGGGCAGGCGCCGGGCCAGCATGGTCTTGCCCGCGCCCGGCGGGCCGACCATGACCATGTTGTGTCCCCCGGCGGCAGCGATCTCCAGCGCCCGCTTGACATGCTCCTGGCCCTTCACGTCGGAGAAGTCCACGGTATAGGCCGGCGTCTCCAGGGCCAGGTCCGCCGGGGCCACCCGCACCGGCTCGTAGGGCAGGCCCTGCTCCAGTTGTGAAACGCAGTCATAGAGTGTGTCGCAGGTGTACACCTCCAGGTCGTCCACCACCGCCGCCTCGCGCCCGTTGTCGGGCGGCACAATCAGCGCTCGGCAGCCCCATTCCTTCGCTCCGATAGCGGTGGGCAGCGCGCCAGAGACCCTCCGGAGGTGCCCGTCCAGGGAGAGCTCACCTACCAACACGGTCTCCTCCAAGTTCTCGATGCTCACCTGGCCGGTGGCCACCAGAATGCCCAAGGCGATAGGGAGATCGAAGGAGGGCCCACGCTTGGGAATGTCGGCGGGGGCCATATTGACGGTGATGCGCTCGACGGGGAAGTTGAAGCCGGAGTTGCGGATGGCCGATTCCACCCGCTCGCGGCTTTCGCGCACGGCCGGGTCGGGAAGGCCGACGATAGTGAACAGACGCGCGCCGCGCGCGATGTCCACCTCAATCTGGAGCGCGACCGCGTCAATGCCCAGCAAGGTAGCGCTGTTGATCCTGGCAAGCATGAGCAAGCCCTCTCCTGTGCCGATGGTCAGGATGACAGGCGTAGGTTGGACGCCGGGAGTAGTTAGACCTGCCTGCCGGAGCGAGGAAAGGGCCGGGCAAGCGCCTGGAATCGCCCGGCCGGCTTTGAGGGGAGAGGCAAAGCATACTCACTTCGTGAAAAGTCTATTGACAGAGGCCTGGAGGCTGTATACTATGTCGCTAGGCCGTTGAGTTGAGTTTGGCCTACCGCATCCGGGATGCCTATGCTCTCCGATTGGGCAACCCTCCGATCCGACCGGAGACAGGTGCGTGCGGCGTTCCAGCACGGGCGCGTGTGCCCGCGGCTGCCGTCCACTTCTCCCCCTGTGACCTCCGCGGCCTCACCGGCTCCTGCGAGCCGATTCCCATCGCCGGCAGCCGACCGAGCGCACCTGAGTGCGCAGTCGGGGCGGCC
>CALFVE010000108.1 GCA_937928475.1 uncultured bacterium
ATCTTTCGGCAGCACACTGAGATTTTTGACCCGACGACCCGTGCGGAGCTGGCCCAGGGTGGGTGCCCCTTCGACTTCCCCGGCTTGCGATACCTGCGGACCATGCGAGACTCTCTCCCTCTCAACGATCTCGTTGCGCCCTTTGTGGTCATCTCCTCCAGCGGCATGTGCGCCGGTGGGCGCATCCGCCACCACCTCCACCACCATCTCGAGCACGCAGACGATGCCCTGATCTTCGTCGGCTACCAGGCGGAAGAGACGCTAGGGCGCGAGATCGTGGACGGCGCCAAGGAGGTCACTCTCTTTGGGCAAACGCACCAGGTGCGCTGCGAGGTGACCTATCTGGAGGGGTTCTCGGCGCATGCCGACCAGCCGGCTTTGGTCGCCTGGGCGGAGCAGGCGGCGGGCCAAGCAGAGCAGGTTTTTCTCACCCACGGCGAGCCCGAGCCTCTGGCCGCCCTGGCCGGGCGTCTGCGGGGGACCTTGCCAGGAGAAGTCACGGTCCCCCGAGTCGGCCAGCGCTTCGAGGTCTGAAGTAATCGGGCGCTTGGTTGTGCCATCACGGCGGGGAGGTGGCTTCTGCTTCCTCTTCTTAGGCCGCTTGTCTTTCCTTTTCGGCGCTGTCCGGCATCAGGCCATAGCCTACCCCCAGCCTGGTCGCGATCCGGCAGCCACTCAGGCCCGCCTCTGCCAGTTTCAGCCGCAGCCTGCCAATGTGCACATCGAGCGTGCGCGTCCTCACCTCCTTCGAGTAGCCCCAGACCGCGCAGAGGAGATCCTGCTCGGCCCGTATTGTTGCCGGCGACGCCAGGAGCTCCGTCAACAGGTCAAACTCCTTGGGAGTCAGGTTAAGGGGCCGGTCGTCCACCCAGGCCTGGTGGGCGACCAGATCCAGGCGCAGGTTCCCGCAGGCCAGCAGCGGCGGCGTCTCTTCCTGTTGACCTCGGCGCAGGCAGGCCCTCACGCGGGCTACTAACTCCTCCATCTCGAACGGCTTGGGCAGGTACATGTCGGCGCCGCTTTCCAAGGCCAGCATCCGGTCCGCCCCGTCGCCTCGCGCCGAGATCACCACGGTCGGTAGGTCATGGCTGGCCCGCAGTTCGCGGCACAGGTCCAAACCCTCCCCGTCCGGGAGCATCAGGTCCAGGAGGGCCAGGTGAAACTCATGCCGCTGCAGGTGCTTCCTGGCCTCGGCGATTCCCGTTGCCACCGTGACCGCATAGCCGGCAGCCTCCAGGTAACGGCGCACCAGGGCCGCCAGGCGCCGATCGTCTTCCACCAAGAGCAGGTGTTTCATGCCCTGCATATATCGGTGTTCTGGGCGGAGGAATTGAGCAGGCTCAGGCAAAGGAAACGGGGCCGAGGGTCCACGCCGTGCGCGTCCGTCTGCGGAGGGGCTGGCTGAAGACCCGGCGCCGCCGGCTCTGAAACCGGCCCCTGCCGGGAACTTGCCTGCGCCCCTTAGCCTTAGGGGGCGGCCTGAGCGGGCTCCAGCAAACAAGACGGGGGCCGAGCAGTGCTCGGCCCCCGCGAAGGCGCGCGCCACGCCGTCTGCTACTCGGGGGTTCCCACCTCGTCCAAGCGCGCCTGGATCTCCCTGATGTCCTGCGTCTCCCGTTTGGATAGCATCAAGCTGATGGCAATGACCGCCGCCAGGATTAGCCCGGCGATGGCGATTCCTGCCGGGCTCTTGCCGGTGTGCGCGATCATCTTGGGATCAGCCTTGCTCAAACCGGTGTCCCCGGCATAGGTCACGATCAGCGGCGTGAACAAGAGCGCCACCAAGTTCATGACCTTGAGCAGCGGGTTGAGCGCGGGGCCGGAGGTGTCCTTGAGCGGATCCCCGACGGTGTCCCCAACCACGGCTGCCTTGTGGGCGTCGCTGCCCTTGCCGCCGTACAGGCCTTCCTCGATGGACTTTTTGGCGTTGTCCCAGGCCCCGCCGGCATCGCACATGAACACAGCCAGCAGTTGCCCCACCACGATGATCCCGGCCAAGAAGCCGCCCAGTCCCCACCAGCCCAGCCAGGAGCCGATCACGATGGGGGAGAGGATGGCCAGAATCCCTGGGGCCACCAACTCCCGCAGCGCCGAGGCGGTGCAGATGTCTACCACCTTGGCCGACTCGGGCATAGCCTTGCCCTCCATCAGGCCCGGGATCTCCCGGAACTGCCGCCGCACCTCGTTGATGATGTAGAAGGCGGCGCGGCTCACGGCGCGGATGGTCATGCTGGAGAACAGGAAGGGCATGGCCCCACCGATCAGCAAGCCGATGAACACGGCCGGCTCGTTGAGGCGCAGCCAGTTCAGCGGCATGTTGAGCGCGGCTGCCTCCACGGTTTCACCGGCCCCAGGGGCTGCGACCTTGGACATGAACGAACCGAACAGGGCCAGCGCCGCGATGACGGCGGAGGCAATTGCGATCCCCTTGGTCGCTGCTTTGGTGGTGTTGCCCACCGCGTCCAGTTTGGCCACGTTTTCCTGCGCCTCAGGCACGTCGGCCATCTCGCAGATGCCGCTGGCGTTGTCGGCGACGGGTCCGTAGGTGTCCATGGAGATGATCACGCCGGTGGTGGTCAGCATCCCCAGGCCAGTGAGAGAGACGCCGTACAGGATGTTGATGGCGCTGGGGTCAGAGCCGAACACTACGATCGCGGTGTACATGGAGGCGCAGATGGCCATCAGCGCCCACACCGACCCCTCCAGGCCTTCGGCCAGGCCCATCAGGAGATTGGTGGCCGTACCGGTTTGCGAGGCGCGAGCAATGGCCTTGACGGGAGCGAACTGGTGCGAGGTGTAGTATTCGGTCAGCTTGTAGATAGCGATAGCGAGGAGCAGCCCGGAGAAAGTCGCCCAGAACAGCATCCCCCAGTGCTGGGCGTCGTACCTGGCGACGTAGAATCTGGCCAAGGCAAAGAAGCCGATGGCCGACATCACGGCAGCCCAGACAAAGCCCCGGGTAATGGAGCCCAGTACCGAGTCCTGGTCACTGCGCATTCGCACCAGGGCGATACCGATCACCGAGGTGATGACCCCGACGGCGCGCACGAGCAGCGGGAACATGATCCAGGCCAGCGCCAACATCGGCTTCTCCTTGACGTGCGCGAGAGCCAGGATCATGGAGGCCACCAGGGTAACCTCGTAGGACTCGAAGATGTCGGCGGCCATCCCCGCGCAGTCGCCGACGTTATCGCCCACGTTATCAGCGATGACCGCGGCGTTGCGGGGGTCGTCCTCGGGGATGCCTGCCTCGATCTTACCCACCAGGTCCGCGCCCACGTCCGCAGCCTTGGTGTAGATGCCGCCGCCCACCCGCATAAACAGTGCCAGCAGCGAGCCACCGAAGCCGAAGCCCAGCAGCACCTCGGTGGCCTCCTGCTTGAAGATCATGAAGATGACCGCGGCGCCGATCAGCCCCAGACTCACCGTGAACATCCCGGTCACCGACCCGGCGCGGAAGGCGATGAAGAGCGCCTCCGCCAGGCTGGTGCGGGCGGCCTGGGTGCAGCGCACATTGCCGCGCACCGCCAGGGTCATGCCCATGTACCCGGTGAAGCCGGAGAAGAAGGCGCCCATCAGGAAAGCGGCAATGCGTCCGATGCCGATGGTCCAGAACTTGGGGCCGATGACGGTGAAAATCAGCAGCACCACCAAGATGCCGACCATCATCAGAATCGTCTTGAACTGGCGGTTGAGGTAGGCGTAGGCGCCCTCCTGGATCTGCCCGGAGATCTGCTTCATGCGATCCGTGCCCTGGTCCTTGGCCAAAACGGCTCGGCGCCAGAGCAGGGCCGCAATCACCCCCAGCACTCCGCAGGCCAAGACGAAGTACAGCAGGGTCCAATGAGTTGAGTCGAGTGAAAAGGTTTGTGATTCCGGCAACTTCATCTCCTCCTAACTGTAAGGGCCGCTGAACGACCGCTGGACGGCGCCAGAACGACCGCTGGACGGCGGCTGAACGTCTGCGCAGTAACGGCTGAACAGCGTCTGAATCTGTAGAGCGGACTCTGCCGAGCGAAGCGAGGCAGTGTCCTCCTGCCTGTTGACTGGCACTTCCCCTCACCCGCCCAGGAGCCCCCAGACCAGCGCCACAAGGCCCATCCCTGCGCACCAGGCGGCGAAGAACTTAAGGCGACGCGCTCGCACCCAGCGAAACACCCACCCGATGGTGGCGTACGCCACCGCGGCCGCGAGCACCATTGCCACCCCGTAGGTCAACAACTCCGGCGCGGGAAGGGGGCTGTGCCGGAGATCCAGAGCCTTCTTGCCTGCTCCTCCCAAGATGACGGGGATGGATAGCAAGAAAGCGAACTTCGGCGCCCACTCTTCGTCAAAGCCGCGCCAGAGTCCTGCGCCGAGAGTGGCCCCCGAGCGGGAGATGCCGGGCAGCACGGCTAGCGCTTGCGCCACCCCCACCAGCAGAGCATCCAGGCTGCTGGTCTGGCCGACCCGCTTGCTGCCGCCCAGGCGGTCTGCCACGCTCAGGAAGGCGGCGCTCAGCAGCCAGAACCCACCTAGCGCAAAAAGCGAGCTGAAGGCCTGCTCCACCTTGTCTTCGGCGAATACTCCCACCAGCACTGCCGGCACTGTGCCTATTGCTAGCAGCCACAGCAAGCGCCCGGAGGACCGCTGCTCTTCCCCGCGGCGCCGCAGCCCGACGAAGAGCGACTTCAGATCCCTCCGGAAATAGGTCAGCACCGCGATCAGGGTTCCCAGGTGCAGCATGACGGCCATTAGGATCTGATCGTCCAGGCGCAGCCCCAGTACTTTCTCCGCAAAGGCCAAATGCCCGCTGCTGGAAACGGGGACAAACTCCGTCAGCCCTTGCACCAGCGCCAGCACAACCGCCTGCCACCACTGGATCATTCCCCCGCCTCCGCGGAGGCGCGCAGTTGCAGGTAGCGCAGGTAGCCGGCCTTGAACACGGCCACCAGCGGCACCGCCACCAGCATCCCGACGATACCCAGCAGTTGGCCGGTGAGC
>CALFVE010000109.1 GCA_937928475.1 uncultured bacterium
TTTGACAATAAACACGCCCGCGAGAAAGGCGAACGGCCTCCGAGGGTCCCGGAGGCCGTGGGTGTGCAGGTGGTGAGGGCGCTAAGAACTACCGGCCACGCCGCCGTCGCCAGAAGAGGCCTCCGGCCAGCGCCAGGGCCCCGAGCACGAGCGAGCCCGGCTCCGGCACCATGATGGCAAAGTTGTCCACCAGGCCGGAGGTCGCATTCTTGCCGTATGTCAGAAATATGGACGTCTCCCCCACGTTCTGTATCAACTGGCTCCACGAGAGAGGGCCGCTGTTGTAGTTGTACCACCCCGCGCCTCCGCTGAGGGGGACGAAGTAGTGGTTCCAGCCCACAGACGGTCTCGTGAGCCCGTAGTGCCACTCCGTGGTGCTCAAGTCGAAGAGGGACAGTTCCAGCGAAGGAGCATACGCATCCTCATCGAGGTACAGGTCAAACTCGATCCAGCTGTACCCGGAGAGATCGCCCACGAAGTGACCGCCCGAGGCGTTCGCGTCGGCGGCAATGTAATTGCCTCCCACTTCGCTGCCCTCGGTTACCGCCCAGCGCAGGGCGTCGGCCGTGTCGTCGTGGGTGAGGGAAAAGTTGGGGTCCTCCAGGGCTGCATACCACCCCTCCAGATCCTCGTCGTCGGACCAGGTCTCGATGTAGTTCGCCCCGGCGGGGGCGACCAGCATCCCCAGCACCACCCCAACAATCAAGACTGCCGGCGGGTACTTTCTCACAGGAGACCCTCCCGACGATGTGGTGCAAACCGAGTCGCCTGTTGTCGCTTCCCCTGCCCCCCATACTCCCCGGCGGATAAGCACCGCTCAACCTCTACCCTTGCCACAATTTGCATACTACTCTATCCGCGGGGCGATGTCAAGCGCCGCGTTTCCGGCGTGTTCCGAGTCGGAGGGCCTAGACCGGGCTCAGTTTGAAGAGTATGCTCCTGCCTCCAGAGGGCGGTGGCTTGACGGTGGTTCGCCGTCGGCGTATACTGTGGGCGTCGCCAAGCAGGGGGACAGAGACTCGTGCTCCGGTGATTGCCGCTCCGGCTCGGAGAAGAAGCGCGGGACCTCCGAGCGGCGGGGTTGCGGGGTTGACCAGAATCTGGCGTCGTGACGGTCGCACTTCCGAACTGCGGGGGGTCTGCGGAGGGAAGGAAGAGGGGCTATGGCGCCCAAGGCGCAGCGCGAGGCAACCTGGCCTTTCTGCGTGATGCCAGACGAGGACGTTATCCGGTACGCCCGCGCCGGGAGTGCGCGGGCGACTGAGCACCTGTTGAGCAAGTACCGTTCCCTGGTGGAAGGCAAGGCGCGCACCTACTACTTGGTGGGCGCTGAGCACGAGGATGTAGTGCAGGAGGGGATGATCGGCCTGTTCAAGGCCATCCGGGACTTCTCGGACCGCGGCCGCGCCGCCTTCCGCTCCTTCGCCGAACTGTGCATCACCCGCCAGATCATCACCGCCGTCAAGACTTCCACTCGTCACAAGCATCAGGTCATCAACCAGTCCCTGTCGCTGGAACAGAGGCCCGGTGCTGCCGACGGCGCTGACCTGGAGGAACGCTTGGCCGACCCGCAGGGGCTAGACCCGGAGCAGGTGGCCCTCGCGCGGAGTTTCTGTCGGGAGATCATTGGCAAGATCCAGGCGGTACTCTCCGACTTCGAGGCGGAGGTGCTGGCGGCCTACCTGCAGGGCATGTCTTACAAGGGCATCGCCCGTCGGCTGGGCTGCCGCGTGAAGCAGATTGACAACGCGCTGCAGCGCTCGAAGAAGAAACTGGCGGAGGCGGTGGGGGAGTAGGTCCCTCTCGCCTCCCCCCTCCAGACGCCGACGTAGCTCAGTTGGCAGAGCAGGGCACTTGTAATGCCCCGGTCGCCCGTTCGAATCGGGCCGTCGGCTCCAGCACTTTCCTGTTGACGTGGCCCCGGCCAGTCGCTATAATGCCGGGCAGTGGAGCGCCCTGTACGCACTGGGGCGCTCTCAGACTCTCTAGGGGTTGTGGCCTAGCCTGCGAAACCGCGGTGGAGGGGTGTCCGAGTGGCCAAAGGAAGCAGACTGTAAATCTGCCGGCGAAACGCCTACGGGGGTTCGAATCCTCCCCCCTCCACCAGACAGGCCATGCAGGCGCAGGCGCTTGCGCTGCCCATAGGGAAGACGCCTGCATTGTTGACACGCCCAGATAGCTCAGTCGGCAGAGCGTGTCCTTGGTAAGGACAAGGTCACCGGTTCGATCCCGGTTCTGGGCTCCAGGAATTCCCGCCCCAGCGGGCTCCAGGCCCGCCGGCCTACTTGCGCGTGAGCACAGGGCAAGGACGTGCCCGTGTCGCAGAGTGAACGCTTAGTTGAGCACTGCTTGCAGGAGGTAGGACCTAGATGGTCAAGGCCAAGTTTGAGCGGACGAAGCCGCACGTGAACATCGGGACGATCGGGCACGTGGACCACGGCAAGACGACCCTGACTTCGGCGATCACCAAATGTTTGGCGCACTCGGGGGAGGGGAAGGCGGATATTCGGGAGTA
>CALFVE010000110.1 GCA_937928475.1 uncultured bacterium
GACTTCTTCATCGCGCGCGACGCGCCGGTCATGTCGGCGAACGCGACGCCGATGCCGTTGCAGAAGATCTGCATGCCGCCGCCGGCGCCGGTCGATTCGACGATGGGCGAGGGCGCGCCGGGGCGCGACGAAAATTCCTCGGCGGCCGCCTGGCTGTAGGGGAACACGGTGGACGAGCCGACGACGCTGATCTGGTTGCGCGCCTGCGCGGCGCCCGCAACCACGGCCGCAACAGCGGCCAGAACGATGGTTAAATTGATATCGACCTATCCCGGTCTCGATAAGGCGGCGAAAACCGCAGCGCACGGTGATCGGTGGACCACCAGAAAAGTTCGATGACATCAATACGACAGTTTATTGACACATCGCGCGAGCGGTTTATCCGCAGGGGCCGCCCGGCTCCGATCGCTCCAGCGCAAACAGCGCGGCCAGGCTGCGCCGGGGGGCGGCGCCCTCGAGCGCCGACCGCCCCGCCACCAGCGACGGCGTGCCGCGAAAGCCGAACAGCCGCGCCAGGGCCGCGGCCCGCGACAGCCGCGCCATGACGAAGGGGCCGTCCATGTCTGCGATCAGCCGCGCGGCGTCGAGGCCCAGCGACGCCGAGACCGATGTCAGCCAGGCGCCGTTCGGCTCGAACGCGCTGCGCAGCAGACGCGCGTGCATGGCGTCGCGGCCGCCCTGCATCTCGGCCGCCAGCGCCGCGCGAGCGGCCAGCAGCGACGCGCGGCCAAGGATCGGCCAGTCATGCCAGATGATGTCGATCTCGCCGTCCTGCCGCGCCGCGTCCAGCAGTTCGCCAGGCCTGGTCCGGGCGCCCAGTCCGATTACCTCCAGAGCCTGGGTTGGAGACACCTGCGCTGGGGGCGAGTATTGCCCGGCGAGGGGCGATTGCCCTGGCGGGTAGAGCAGTTCGGTAGCGGCCAGCGGCGCACCCGCCGTGTAATCTAGAAGTCGCCACGACTGCCAGAAAGCCCGCAGGTCGGACTCCTTGCGAGCCAGCGCGGCCAGGCCGGCGCTCGGTATCTCCACCTCGGCGAGTGGCAGACCCTCTTCGTGAAGCAGGAGAAAGACGCGCTCCGCGTCGGGTGCAGGCGCGGTTGCGACCCCGGCCAGCAAGCCCAGGACTAAAGTGAGATCGGCGCCGTTGCGCACGGTGGGGAAAGGCAGGGTCAGGGCCATCTCCCTGCCCTGCCGGGTCATGTGCATCTGGGAGAGGTTTAGCGGACCGCCAAGTTCTCGCAGCACCGGCAGCAGCGGCGCCTGACCAGCGGAGGCGGTAAGCGCGGCGGTCAGGGCGCGCAGGGCCTCGGCGGCGGCTTCGAGGGCCGCGGCGTCTAGTTCGGAAAGTGTGGGAGAGACGGGTGGGGCGGGGGGAGCCGCAGCATAGTCGAGGAAGCGGCGCAGGTCGTCGAGGGCCAGCAGAGCGGGGGTGAGGGGAGCCTGCAGTGCGGCGAGGAGCCGGTTCACGGTGGGAGTGCCCGGTTCGCCGCTTAGTTGCAGCCACTGGTCGGTCTTGAGGGCGCGCAGGTAAGCCAGGCGCGCATAGGCGCCGCGCAAGGCCGGGCCGGCCTGGCTCCAGCGAGCACTCACCGCGTCCCACAACGGCTCCGGGGGGAGCACTGCACGGGCAGCCACCGGGCGCGGCGGCCAGGGGAGCACGCGCTGATCGGCCCAGGTCTCCAGCGCCTCCCCCGCAGCGAGCAAGGCGTGGTAGTGCTGCTCGGCCGGGGCCGGTTCGCCCTGAGCGCCTGCTGGCAGGCAGAGCAGACCAGCACCCAGGACCACCGCCGCGAACCAGGCTCGGCCGCTTTCACGTCGCATACCCTTCGTCCCCTCGTCCTAGCAGGGCGGCCGCGGCGGCGGGGAGGCCTAGATCATGCTCAGGTACTTCTCGCCGCCATCGGCGAAAATGGTTACCACCGTCTGATCGGGCTCCATCGCTCCGGCAAGTTGAGCAGCACCCCAGACGTTCGCTCCCGAGGAGATGCCCACGAACAGCCCCTCCTCCTCGGCCAACTGCCGCATGGTGGCGAGGGCGTCCTCAGTCGATACGGTGCGCACCTCGTTATACAGGTTGGTGTCGAGCACGTCGGGCACAAAACCGGCGCCGATGCCCTGGATGCGATGGGGGCCGGGGCTACCGCCGGAGAGCACCGGGGACTCCGCCGGCTCCAGGGCAATCAGCAACAAGTCTGGCTTGTGCTCGCGGAGGAAGCGGCCGGCGCCGGTGATGGTGCCGCCGGTTCCCACCCCGGCCACGAAGGCGTCAATCTGCCCGTGGGTGTCGCGCCAGATCTCTGGGCCGGTGGTGCGGTAGTGAATCTCGGGATTGGCCGGGTTCTTGAACTGCTGAGGCATGAATCCGTCCGAGGTTTCGGCCAAGATGCGCTCCGCCTCCTCCACCGCGCCGCGCATGCCCTTTTCCCCCGGGGTGAGCACGAGCTCAGCACCGTAAGCCTGCAGCACCTTGCGGCGCTCCACGCTCATGGTCTCCGGCATGGTGAGCAGGCAACGGTAGCCTCTGACCGCCGCGACCATCGCCAGGCCGATGCCGGTGTTGCCGGAGGTGGGCTCGATGATGGTGCCGCCGGGTCGCAACTGTCCATCGCGCTCGGCGGCCTGCACCATTGCCCAGCAGATGCGGTCTTTTACGCTGCCGCCGGGGTTCTTGCCCTCGTGCTTGGCCAGCAATCGGGCGCCGCCGGGGGCGCGCAGGGAGCGCAACTCTACCAGCGGGGTATCGCCGATCATCTCCAGGGCATTCGCGAAGACGCTTTTGGCCATTACGGTTACCTTCCTGTGTAAGGTGCCGCGCGGGTGCAGCCCCGCGCCGGCTTGGGAACTGTCTAGTTGACGGCCCCCCTGGCTGGCTGGTTCTACAAGATGGCTTCGGCTTCCTCTCTGGTGGCGGGCTCCACCCCGTAGGTGGTCAGTTTAAACATGGTGCGTGCTTTGTCTCGCGCTCGCGCGTAGATGAGGAAGTCCCTGCCTCCCGCGAGGCAGTAGTAGCGGTCCAGAGCGCGGCCATGCAGTTGCTCCAGCACCTGATTGCGTTCGCGCGCAGGCAGCCCCAGTTCCTCCAGGGTGGCGAGATTGAGGTAGGGTGGGTACTGAGCCGCCGTCTCCAGGTGAATGCGCAGGCGGCGCAAGGCCTCCATGGCGGCGGTGCGGCGGGTGGTGTCAATGGCGCCGAAGGCCCAGCCGCACTTGCCGATGCCCAGGACGGTGAGCGGGGCGTTGAGGAACTGGTTGACCGCGTACTCGACGATCTGCAGTCGGCTGGCGCCGGGCGGAGGCTGCCAGAGAGCCCCGTAGCCGAAGCCGGTCTGCTGCTGCGCAGCGGTCATGGGGGCGGGTCGCCGAGCCGGCGCACCCCGGGTGACGGCGCAGAAGGCCCCGGCGGGAACCTCGGTGGGATTGCCGACCAGGCCACTCACCCGCACCGAGCCGTCGGCGCAAGCGATCTCTGACTGGTCGCCAGCGCGGGACTGGGCCACGTAGAAGGTGGTGCCCCGCACGGCCGCGACTGAGGACGGCGTGTAGACTTTCAGTTCCGACTTCTGGCCAAAGTGGGGCGAGACGGTGGCCCAGATCTGCCCCAGTTTCACATAGAAGGACCTACCCCGCCAGGCCCCGCCGCGGTTGTACTCCAGCAATTTGACGGTCATGGAGGTCGCTGGCCCCACCAAAAGGACGCTACCGTCGGGGAAGCTCAGGGTAGCTGCGGAGTTGGGGCCGGTGGAAATGATGTTGCCGTCCACCAGTTTGCTTTTGACCACGGCCGGCGCCCGGCTCGCGCCCTCTCTCTCCTGCACGGAGACTTGCCCGGCCAGTTCCGTGATGGTGGCCTCAAACTCCTGGTTCTCGCGCCGCACGCCGTCGGCGATGAGCGCGACCAGCACCAGGCCCAGGCCGAGAAGAATACGCCGGTCCAAAAAACGCTTCCACCCGCCGCCCATTTTGCGGGCCAGCGCCTTCTGCTTGCGCTCCTCGCGTTGCTTGACCCCGCCCAGGGCTTCGAGCAACATCTGCGCATCGGTCTTAGGCTTGCTCGCTTTTCTTCCGAACAATTGCATGTAGGCTCACCTCAATTCTCCGGCTGCACGTGGGCCTCACCCGCCTCCCCTGTCCTGGCAGGAGAGGGGAGCCAGGCGTTCCCCCGTTCGGAAGGCAGTCGCTGGGCAGGCTGGAAGCCTGCCCTACGCGGGCGACCCCTCCGGGGTCTCAGCCACCGTTAGCAGGCGGATGGTGGCGGCCCGGCCCCGGACCGGTACCTCGCCTATCTCCCGCAAGGCGGGCGGTTCGCTCAGCAGCGCCGCGGTGGCGTCGCTGAGCAGCAGCACGGTCTGGTGCTCCTTGTTCATGGCCTCAATCCGCGCTGCCGTGTTCACTACATCCCCGATCACCGTGTACTGCGTCCGCGTCTGCGAGCCGACGTTGCCTACTACCGCCTCCCCGCTGTGCAGGCCGATGCCGATGCGCAGGGGAGTGCGGTCCTGGGCCTCCTGCCAGTGCCGGTTGAGCGCTGCCAGCAGCGAGAGCATCCGCCGGGCCGCGGCTAGCGCCCGGTCGGCGTGGTCGGGCTGCGAGCCGAAGGCATTCCACACCGCCATGATGCCGTCGCCCATGAACTTGTCCAGATAGCCGTCGTGCGCGAAGATGGCCTCGCTCATCACGCTGAGGTATTCGTTGAGTTGGGCGAGCCAGACCTCAGGCGGGATGCTTTCCGAGAGGGTAGTAGAGCCGCGCACGTCGGAGAAGAGGACGGTCACCGTCCGGCGCTGGCCCCGACGCACCACCTCGGGATCGCGCATGATCTCCTGGAGCACCTGCGGGGAAACGTAGACGCCGAATTGCCGCTTGATCATCCGGCGCTCTGCACCTAGCCGTTCGGTCACCCCCACCGCTACCGGGAGCAAACAGGCCAGCAGCAGCGCACCGTAGGGCACCACCGTC
>CALFVE010000111.1 GCA_937928475.1 uncultured bacterium
TTCACCTGCCAGATACCGTTTGCTCCGTAGGTATGCCCACGGGCCCCTGAGAGCACACACACCCAGAACATCATCCGCTGCACCTCCTGCCGGCAGGCTTCCCCGATGCCCTCGTAGCAGACCTCGCTGTCTATCACCGGCAGCGTCGGCTCCGCCGCGTACTCCCGGCAGGTGCGTCGCACCGTGTTGGGCAGGCTGTGGCGGTCGCCGTGCCCCGTCTGCATCATGTGGAAGTCAATCAGCGTCCCATCGCCCAGTTCCCGCCCGCTCGATCCTTCGTGAACGCTTAGGGGGCGCTGGAACCCATCCACCTCCCGGACGTACCGCGCGATCTCGGCCCAGCCTGTGCGCTGCTCCTCTCGGGCCTGGTCCTTGTTCTCGGCCAAGTAATAGGGCATATCCCACTCGCCGGCCAGGCACCAGAAGACCGGGTAGGCGCCGTAGCGGGCGATGAGATTGCGCCAGTGTTGCTTCAGTTTCTCCACGCCCATCCAGGGCAAATAATAACCCCAAGAGCCGACGAGGCACGGCGCCAGCCCCAGGTCCACCAGGTACTGAATGCGGCGGTCGGCAGCATTGAAGTAAGCCGGATTGAGGCGAGCAAAGTTCTCGCTCCAGGGAAAGCCCGCCTCGTTCGCTCCCCGCCCGTCGCGCCAGGCCATGTCGGGGTAGAGGCCAGCCACGATCTGAATGACACTAAAGCCCTTGGTGATGCGGTCGAGTGCCAGCGTCTGAAAGTCCTGCGGCCAGGTCAGGCGCTTGGTGAGGCCCATCCACCAAGTATCTGCGAGCCAGAAGAAGGGTGTACCGTCCACATGCTCCAGGTAGCGCCGACTTGCGGCCACCCGAATCGGGCCGTGGCGATAGAGAGGGTTGTCACCCTGGTACGGGATGATTTCCAGGTCTCGCTCCTGCCCGTGCAAACCCGCGTCGCCCGGATCAGAGCAAACGGTGCGAAAGTGATATCTCCCCGGCGCGGAAGCGGCAAAGCGCACTTTCCAGAGATGCTCCTCGGCCCAGAAGCCGGGCACGGTCTGCTCTCGGCCGTCAGGGTGCGTGAAGACCGCATCGAGGGTCACTTCATTGCAGGGATCGGCGTAGGACTGGCCGGAGCGGAAGGTCCACTCGCAGATCTGGTTCTGTTGTCGGATGTTCATTCGGCATCTTCCTCTCGCAGTCTGTGCGGGGCGCGGGCGTCCGGCCCATGTCTGGAAGGCCGGGCGAGAGGTGCGGCTTACGCGTCAACGGTTGAGGAGCGCTCTTCTCACCAACGCACTGGCCTGAGTCGCCTCGGCCCCACGGATGACCTCCGCGAAGGCCTTACTCCCCACTCGGTCGTCGGTGGCGATAAGGTAGTTGGAGCGGTCAATGCCGTCCAGAGTGTGCAGGAAGATGTTGGGGTCATAGTAGCGGGTGTACATCGCTGTTGTCCTTGGCGAGAGGGTAGCCGGCGGCCCTCCTTTTCGCACCGGAGCCTGCGACGCGGCATGCTGCGGGCTCACTGCTAGCGGGGGACCGCGTCGGGCAGTCCCCCGTCCACCGGGAGAGTCGCGCCGGTCGTGGGAGTCTGACGGGTGGCGAAGAAGAGCACTGCCCGTGCTACGTGCTCCGGGGTGATGCGGGCCTTGAGCAAGTTGCGGGTGCGGTAGTACTCCTCCAGGCCCCGCTCATCCAGGCCGCGGGCTCTCATGCGCTCCGGGCCGATCTCCTGCCACAGGCCGGACTTGCGCGCCCCCTCGCCAAAGACCGCATCGGGGGCTACCATGTTCACGCGCACCCCGAGTTCGGCCAGTTCCAAGCTGGCGATGCGCGCCAGTTGGTGCGCGGCGGCTTTGGTCGCGCTGTAGGCGCCAAACGAGGCCCCCGGCGCGAAGACATTCTTGGTGGAGATCAGGACAATGTCTCCTCCCGTTCCCTGTAACCGGAAGTGCTGAGCCATCTCTCGCAGCAAGAGCAAAGTGCCTTCCAGGTTGATCTGCTCCAGCCGGCGAAACGCCTCTAGGTCCATCTTTTCCAGGGCAGACACGTGGGCCACGCCCGCGTTGACCACCGCCAGGTCCACGCCGCCCCAGGTCGCGACAATGCGCTCCAGGCCGGCGGACACCGAGGCCGGGTCGGTGACATCCAGGGGCACACCGATCACTCGGTCGGGGTCTAGCTCCCGCAATTCCTCCACGAGGGATTCCAAGCGTTCGCCCGGCAGGTCGGTGATGGCAACATGGCTACCGGCCTGCAGCAGGCCCTGGCAGATGCCTGCCCCGATCGCGCCGGCGGCGCCGGTCACCAGGCTCACGTGGCCCTCCAGGGGGCCCCGGCCAGGCGAAGCCGACTCCTGCATCGGCTCCGGCGCCTGCGGCGCGACTCCCGCGGCGACTAGCCGCAGTCTGGCTTGCAGTGTGGGCAACAGGAGTTCTGCCGCAGCCTCGGCTTCGCGCGCCGATGCGCCAGCACAGACCGCTCCCAGGCCAGGAAGCAAAACGACGCGCGGCCGCGCCCCGCCGTGCTCCTCTGCATACCGAGCGCACGCCTCGCCGAGGCGCTCCCGGAGGTCCGCTGGGTCATCGGGATTGGCGCTGTCCAGGCAGAGGGCGCCTGCACCGAAGAACGGGGCGTGTGCCGGACAGAGCGCGAGCCGGCGAGAGGCCTCCTGCGCCTTCTCGGCAGCCACCAGACCGAGCATCTCCGGCGTGCAGACGGCGCGGAGGATAACGCGATCGAACGGGTGGTCCTGGTCCCCGGTCGGCTGGGCCAGCAGGCCGCGAACGAGCGGCAGCACGCTGATGAGCCTGGTGCGAACGGCGTCTATATCTGCCGTTGGCGCAGGCCCCTGCAGGGTGGCGGTCCGGTCGGCCTCGGCGAGCAGGACGCGAAGAGCCTGGGCGGTCTCCTCGGCGGTCTCGCCCCAGATCAGCGCTCCGTAGCGTCGAATGATGACTCCGCGCAGCCCTGGCTGCGTCTGCAGTATCTCGGCGACGGCCCGTGCGGCGGCGGCTGCGTAGGGCTGCGCCGGTAGGATCGTCACCCCGGCGCCGACCTCACCCAATTCCCCCGCGGCGAGCAGGGCTGGAGAGTGAACCAGCGCCGCTACCGCTGCCGGCACTGCCGCGTGCAACAGAGCCTCTAGCGGCGGAGTGACCGATTCCGCGCTGAGGAGGTTTCGGCGCAGAGCCTCGGTTTGCTGAGCCGGGGTCAGATTCGGGGCCATGCTCACTCTTCTCGCCCAGGCGAGATCCACGACTGTCTCCTGGGCAGTCACCCTCCCGCTGGGCAACAGGTACAAGCAAAGCGCCGCGACCTCGTCACCGAGCGCATCAGTCACGCTCTTCTTGAGCGAGAAACTCCCGCCCCCGGCGCTTTGGAGAAGAGAAGTCAACCATGTCTCGAAATCTGCTTGCTCCATGGTCAGGCCTTCATCCCCTCTTGCCGCGCGCCCCGCAGTCCCGTGAGCATCACCGCCACCCCTTCCTCCGGATCGCCAGCCTCGAAGACCGCGCTCCCGGTCACTACCAGGTCGGCGCCCACTGCGGCCACCTCGGGCAGGTTCCGCCGGGTTACGCCTCCGTCAACTCCGAGCAGAATCTCCCGCCCCGACGCTGCGATCATCCGCCGCACCCGGTCGGCGCGCTCCCGCGTGGCGGGCAGAAACTGCTGGCCGCCCCAGCCCGGATTGATAGCGAGGAGCATCACCAGATCTACCATCTCCAGCAGCGGCGGTAGCACCTCCAACGGCGTGCCGGGATTGAGCGCTACGCCGCGCAGTATGCCCCGCGCCGGGTCGTTTGCGTTGGGCAGGTCACCTATGACCTGCAGCGCCCGGTGCACCGGCCAGCCAACCTCCGCGTGCACCGTGATCACGTCCGCTCCCGCCGCTGCGTGGTCCTCTAGGGCCGTCAGCGGGTTCCCAATCATCAGGTGCACATCTTTAAGCAGGGTGGTCTTCACGGCCTTCACCAGCGCCGGGCCCAGGGTGAGTTGGGGCGCGAACCGGCCATCCATCACGTCAAAGTGCAACAGCCGGGCCTCGGTCCGCTCCAGTTTCTGCAGATCGCGGCCCACCGCCAGCCAGTTGACCGCCAGTACGCCGACGCTCAGGTTGGGCGCGGTAGCCCTCAGCCCGGCAAGCACCCTGGGCGCTGCCACTAGCCTTCCGCCTCTTGCTTCAGCGTCAGGTAGCAGTCGTAAGCCTCCTCGGGCTTGCGTCCGCCGTGCACCACCTCGCGCACCGCCTGAATCATCGCCACTGGCGACTCCGCCTGGAAGATATTCCGCCCCATATCTACGCCGGCTGCTCCTTCCTGCACCGCCCGGTAAGCCATGGTCAGGGCGTCGAGTTCGGGCAGTTTCTTGCCGCCGGCAATCACGATGGGCACCGGGCAGGAAGCGGTTACCGTCTCGAAGTCTTCCGACACGTAATAGGTCTTGACGTAAGTCGCGCCCAGTTCTGCGCAGATGCGGCAGGCTAGGCGCATATAGCGCGCATCGCGCACCATCTCGCGCCCCACCGCCGTCACCGCGAGGGTGGCAATTCCGTAGCAGTTGCCCAGATCGGCCAGGCGGGTCATGTTGTGCACCGTCTGGGTTTCATACTCGCCGCCGATGAATACCTGCACGGCCAGGGCGGCGGCGTTCAGGCGGACGGCGTCCTCGATGTCCAGAGCAATTTGTTCGTTCGAGAGTTCTTTGAGAATGCTGGGGCCGCCGCTGGCGCGCAGCACCACGCCGCGCGTGAAGGTGGGGGGAATGACCGCGCGCAGAATCCCCCGCGTGCACATCAAGGTATCGGCATACGGCAGCAGGGGCAGGATCGTAACGTCCACCCGCTCCAGCCCTGTGGTTGGCCCCTGGAAATAGCCGTGGTCAATCGCCAGCATCACCGTCTTGCCGGTTTGGGGGTCGAAGATCCGCGCCAGGCGGTTTTGCATTCCCCAATCCAGCGCGTTGGCGCCCTTGAGGAAGAAAGGCTCCGCTCGCGCCGGCACGTCCGGGTAAAAGTTCTTTTCTTCCTTGACCTGCTCAGGATCTGGCATCCTGATCCCTCCCTCTGCGAGGTGTCGCCCCGGTTGTGCTGCGGGCCCAGGCGGGCTTCCCAGCAGGGAGTCCGGCACCGGGGACAGTCTCAGCCTGCTTCTCTGCGCGCGGCGGTTCTACCTTCTTCCTCGCCGGCCGGGCGGCCCGCTTGGTTCGTCACTTGCACCCGCGCAGGCGGCTGTGGTTCTCAGCGGGGAGGCTTCTCACAGAGGCGGAGGGAAAAGGCCCCTCCCAGC
The DNA here is from genome assembly GCA_937928475.1 of uncultured bacterium. Taxonomy (GTDB): domain Bacteria; phylum Armatimonadota; class Zipacnadia; order Zipacnadales; family Zipacnadaceae; genus Zipacnadum. Next base: position 5,265 of record CALFVE010000111.1, read on the forward strand.
GAATAGGGTCTCGTCCGCGGCTCGCATATGCTGACTCCCGGAGAATCAGCCGGGCGCCTCGTCAGCCCTAGCAGCTTGCTTGCTCATGCGGGGCTGTCTTGCCCTGTTGCTAGCCCTTCTCTGCCTGCCGGTGCTGAAATCTTGGGCGCCGCCACGTGCGGTCGCCAGGACGCCGACAGGGTGAACGCGAGGACTCATGATCGGCCAGGAGGGTTCGATGACCAACAAGCAACGTGTCCACGCCGCCCTGGCTGGGGAGCGGGTTGATCGCTGTCCCGTGACCACGCTGTACAACTTCCTGTACCATCAGGATCATTTCAGCGAGCTCACCGGCCTGCCTCAGTGGCGACTCCACCGATGGCTAGCAGCCCCTCCCGAGGAGCACGTGGCACTGTTTGCCCATATGCATGCGCAGGTGCCCTTCGAGACTTTGGAGCCGCAGCCCTGCCCGTCTCGGGCCTGGCGGGCGCGGCAAGTCTTCGTGGAGCGCGCGGACGGGCACTACCGCCACGACATCCTGACCGGCGAGTGGGTGCGGCTGGACCTGCCCACGGCCAGCGGCCACGCCTTCGATTACCACGCCAATCAGACCCAACACGTGTTCAGCCGCGCCGATGTAGATGCCCAAGTGACTGTCACTCCTGCCGAACAGCAGTTGGCCGAGGGCGCTAACGACTACCTCGACGCCGTAGTAGCCCGCTTCGGACGCGAGGAATTCATCCTTTCCGGCGGAGTGGTAGGCACCCTCTACCTCTGTCACGCATACGTGGGGTTGACCAACCTCTTTGCGCTGCTGACGGAGGCGGCGGACCTGATTGACTACCTCTCGCAGCGCCTTCTGGCTCAGAACCTGGAGACCATCCGCCGCCTCGCCGCGGCCGGCGGCGACGCCATCTACATTGATGATGCCCTGGCCACCAGTGACATGATCTCTGTGGCTATGTACGAGCGCTTCTGCCTCCCCTATGTGCGGGTCATGGTCGAAGAGGTGCATCGGCTGGGACACAAGGCGATTCTCATCTACTTTGGTGGGGTCATGGATCGCCTGGAGCAGATTGCTGCTTCTGGCGCCGATGGCCTGCTCTATGAGGCCAGCATGAAGGGGTATGTCAACGACACCGCCGAGATCGCGCGCCGGATCGGGGACCGCATGACGCTGTTCAGCAACATTGATCCAGTGGCGGTGTTGCAGAACGGTAGCGAAGAGGAGCTGGCCGCTGAGATCCAGCGGCAGGTGCAAGCCGGAGCGAGGGCCCGGGGTTTCGTCATTTCCACCGCCAGCCCGATCACGCCGGCCACGCGGCTACCGCGGGTACAGAGATTTCTGCAACTGGGACGCGCGCTGGGAGTTAGGGGCAGCAGCTCTTAGTTGAACAATTCCGACTTGCGAATCACAAACCCGCACGACTCTAGCCTCCGGAGCCGTGCCCCCAGGTCAGCCCCGTATGCCTCGCTGGTCAGCAGCGCAGTGATGTCCTCCTCGCTATCGGGGTTGGCGGCGGACAGCAGCGCCTCGCTCAGGGGTGCCGAGAACTGGTCGAAGTGCTCGTTCCAGGCCTCGCCCGCTCGCCACTAGCCAGCGCCGTTGAGATAGGCGTTCCAGGATGGTCGCCATCGGCTGTTCGAACCGCAGGGTAAGCGGCTCCAGAGCCGCGACTACGCAAACCAGCATCAGCGATAGCAGGAGGACCGACACGTAGACTCCCCTGGTGACATGCGTCACTTGGGGTGCAAGTACGGGCCCAACGCCGGGCGCGAGATGGAAGGCGGCAGTCTATCCACACAGCGCCGCCGGACACGCCTTGCCCGCTGGCGCGCTGGCCGTCGGCTCAGGTTCCAACCGGTCAGCCTCAGAGGCCGCAGCCCAAGGCTTGCGCACGACAGCCGGGGCACGACCGCCAAGTCGTGCCGCTACTCGGCCTCCGGCCCCGCCAGTTCCACCGGCGCGGCAAAGGTAACGGTGAGCACCAGGTGGAACTTGTCGTCGGCGGCTACCTCCCGGGGCGGGTCCTCCATGATGGCCGGGAAGCGAATCTCGAAGGTGGGGCGCTCCCACTGCCGCAGGTCCTGGATCACGCTGCTCGCCGCCGCCTGGAGCTCGATAGTAACTGCCTGATTGGTTCCTGTTGCCACCTCCACCTTGGCCCCCTCGCCGGCCCAGAGTTGCGCCGCCTCCCCCTGCTCCTTGGGCAGAGCGACGACCTGAGGCTCGTCCTCGTCAGGCCGTGTGATCACCACTTCCTTGTCGGCATACCGGGCCACCGGCAGGCAGATGGAGACCTGCAGGCCGTTGAGCCGCGTTGCCTGGTTCACACCCACGTCGTACTCCAGCCGTAGGCCCTGGGGGAGGGGCATTACTGTCTCCGTGAACTCGACGGCACCGCCCTCGGTGTTGGGGACCGGCAAAGTGCCGACGAACCGCTTGCCTGCGTTCTCCGGAAGATCGCTGACCTGAGCGGTGGCGCTGGCCTGTGGGGCATGTTTCCACTCGGGGCCGTGAGCGTTAAACTCAATAGCGGCCAGCTCCGTTTCGCCTGCGAGCACCCGAATCAGACCCGAAGGGTCCAGTTTGGCGGCAAGCGTGTCTTGCGCCCGGAGTCCAGGCACCGCTCCCAGTAGCCCAGCGGCCAGCAGACTTACAACGATCATGCCTGCACGCAGTCTGCACATGCTCTCGCCTCCCTATCCGACTTGGCGCTCCCGCCTAGCCGGCGGGCAGCGCTTCCATAGTGCCTTTTCGCCGTCATTCGCACAAACCCTTGTTCCCGCACCCGCCTCGGGCAGAATTCCCCGCGGGGCGTCGCCTGCCGGTCCGGCCGTGTGTAGGGGGTACGGCGTGGTGATTTCGCATCCCGCTAATGCCTGCCATCGAGAAAAGAGCCCTAGCGCTGGCGGATGGGAACTTACAGGGGCCATGTGGGGTTCTTCAATGTGCCAAGGAGTGAGATCCCCTGGATGTGGGTAATCTCGGTGTACGGGGATGAGTCTCGGAGGCTGAGGCGGAGGCCCCGGGCGCCTGAGTATGGCTGAATCCTTTATCGCCGAAGCCGGGCCGGGTCTGCGGCTGCGCGAGATGCCGCGCGACGGGATGCGCGAGGTCTTCGTCACCCACGTGGGGGCTACGCTAGGCAGCCTCGCGGCGACGGCCCAGCACCTGGGCAACTCGCGGTCCGCGCGTGTGGCGGCCGCCGAGTACTTCGCGCCCGAGTCCGAAGCGGCCGACCCGGCCGCCGCGTGCGCGCTGCTGCGGGGCACTGAACTGCCCCTGACCTGGGTGCACGGAGGAGCGGCCGGCAACGGGCTAGGCGGGGCGCACCTGCGGGCGGTGGCTGGCGCGTCGGTTCGTCTCCTGATTCTGGCCGGCCGCGTGGTGGGCCTGGCCGTAGTAGGCCCGTACGCCGTGGAGTGCACGCTGACCGGCATGCATGCCTCGGATACTAGCGCTTCTCCGGCCCAGCAGGCCCGCCTGACCTATGAGAGGATGGAGCAGGCCCTGGCCTTGGCCGGACTGGAGTTCCGGCACGTAGTCCGCACCTGGCTCTTTCTCGACGACATCCTCTCCTGGTACGGCGACTTCAACCGCGTACGCACTGCCTTCTACAAGCAACGCGGCGTCTTCGACGGTCCGCTGCCGGCCAGCACGGGCATCGGCAGCAGCAACCCGGCCGGAGCGGCGGTAGTCGCCGGTGCCTACGCCGTACAGCCCCTCACGCCTCAGGTGACCGTGCAGGCAGTGCCTTCCCCTCTGCAGTGCCCGGCGCCGCAGTACGGGAGTTCCTTCAGTCGAGCGGTAGAAGTGGTCATGCCCGACCTGCGCCGCTTGCTCGTCTCGGGCACCGCCAGCGTTGGGGCCGATGGGCGCACCATGCACGTGGGGGAGGTGTCAGCCCAGGTGGCCCGAACCTGCGAGGTGGTCGCCGCCATCCTGGAGTCGCGGGGGATGGACTGGGGAGACGTCACCCGCGCCACGGCCTACGTCCGGCACCCCGAAGATGAGCGTGTCTTCGCGCAATTCTGCGCGGCACATGGACTGACCGAGTTGCCGGTCATCGTGGCCCAGGCGGTGGTCTGCCGCCCCGATCTGCTCTTCGAACTAGAGGTGGACGCGGTGCGAGGGACGCGGGCGGAAGTGTAGCCTAGCCTTGAGGTGTGCGATGAGACAAGCCCTGCTGGCCTTGTGGGTGCTCATGGCCGCCTGCGGCGGGTGGGTCGCGCAGGCGCAGGCTGTGCGTCCCTTTGAGCGCGAGGACTGGCCGATCCCGGCCAACGGCGTGGACGCCCGCGTCTTGGCCGCCCTGCAGAAGGCCGGAATCCAGCCTGCCTACCCGTGCTCGGACGAGGTCTTCATTCGGCGCGTGCATCTGGATGTCATCGGCACTTTGCCTGAGCCCGGGGAGGTGCGGCGCTTCCTCCAGGACCCCGACCCCAACAAGCGCGCCGCCGTAATCGAGGCCCTTTTGCAGCGGGAGGAGTTCGCCGACTACTGGGCGCTCAAGTGGGGCGACCTGCTGCGGGTCAAGTCCGAATTCCCCATCAACCTGTGGCCCAACGCCGTCCAGGCCTACCACCGCTGGATTCGCGAGGCGGTGAAGAGCAACCGGCCCTATGACCAGTTTGTCCGCGAACTTCTCAGCTCGAGCGGGAGCAACTTCCGAGTGCCGCCGGTGAACTTCTACCGCGCCGTGCAGGGCCGGGCCCCGAGCGATCTCGCCGCGGCCGTGGCCCTGACCTTCATGGGGACGCGCCTGGCGACCTGGCCCGAAGAGCGGCGCGCGAAGATCGCGGCCTTCTTCTCGCGGGTGGCCTACAAGAAGACCGGCGAGTGGAAGGAAGAGATCGTCTACCCCGACCTGGCCTTCGACACTCCCCTGCCGGTTGTCTTCCCGGACGGCAGCAAGGGGGTCATCCCCCCTGGGCAGGACCCCCGCGTCGTCTTCGCCGATTGGCTGATTCGGGCGGATAACCCCTGGTTCGCCCGCAACATCGTCAATCGGATTTGGGCCTGGCTGCTGGGCCGCGGCATCGTCCACGAGCCGGACGACCTCCGCCCCGACAACCCGCCGGCCAATCCCGAACTGCTGACCTTCCTCGAGCAACAGTTGGTTGCCAACAAGTACGACCTGCGGCAGATCTACCGGCTTATCCTCAACTCTCGCACCTACCAGCAATCCTCGCGGGCGCTCAGCGACCGCCCGGAGGCCGCAGGGCTTTGCGCTTACTATCCCGTGCGGCGCCTGGACGCGGAAGTGCTGTGCGACGCGCTCAGTTGGGTAGGTGGAACGGGGGAGAGTTACTCGAGCCCCATCCCGGAGCCCTTTACTTTCCTCCCTCGCGATCAGCGGGCGATTGCCTTGCCGGACGGCAGCATCACCAGCACCTTCCTGATCATGTTCGGGCGGCCCGCGCGCGACAGCGGCTTGGAGTCGGAGCGCAGCAATCAGCCTTCCGACGCGCAGCAACTGTACCTGCTCAACTCCAGCGAGATCCAGCGTCTGGTGGC
>CALFVE010000112.1 GCA_937928475.1 uncultured bacterium
CCTGCACCTGCCCGCCGGCCAGGTGCTGGATCATGGCCGGCGCCTCCAGGTGGGCCGGGCACACTACCTCGCAAGGCCCCAGGCAATCCCCCAGGTGGTCGGCGAGCAAGAGTTCGAGCGCCATGCGGCGCGCTGCACGGACCTCCTCAGTCTCGCTTTCGACCACCATGCCTTCCTCGGCCCGCGTTCCACAGGCCGGCAGGAAGCGTGCGCGCCCCTCGATCTTGACGACGCACACCATGCAGGAGGTATTGGCGGGGTATCCCTCCCGGTAGCACATGGTGGGAATGCTCACCCCGGCGCGCGCTGCCGCCTCCAGCACGGTGGCTCCCGCTTCGACCTCAATTCGCTTCCCGTCTATGGTCAGGGTGGGCATGATGCTGGGTAATGTAGCCTGGCGAAGCCTTCCGAGAATGACCCCCTCACTCCACCTCCACCGCTCCCACCGGGCACACCGTTCGGCAGGTATCGCAGCGGGTGCACTTTTCGGCGTCAATCACGTGCCGCTCGAAGGGGGTTAGTGCAATCGCCTCGGCGGGGCAGGATTGGGCACACTTAGTGCAGCCGATGCACTTATCGTTGATTCGATAGACGATGAGCGCCTTGCACTTGCCCGCCGGGCAGCGGCCCTCCAGGTGCGCCTCGTACTCCTCCCGGAAATAGCGCAGAGTGGTGAGCACGGGGTTGGGCGCGGTATGCCCCAAGCCGCAAAGGCTTCCCTGCCGCACCATGTGGGCCAGTTGCTCCAGGTTGGTCAGGTCGGTGCGGGTGCCCTGGCCGGCGCAGATGCGGGTCAGAATGTCCAACATTTCCCGCGTGCCGATGCGGCAGAAGGTGCAACGCCCGCACGATTCTCGCTGGGTGAACTCCAGGAAGTAGCGGGCGATATCCACCATGCAGTCGCGGTCGTCGAGCACTACCAGGCCGCCCGAGCCCATAATCGCCCCGGCGGCGGTCAGCGCCTCGTAGTCCACCGGGGTATCGGCCAGTTCCGCCGGCAGGCAGCCTCCCGAGGGTCCGCCGATCTGGACCGCCTTGAACCGTCTCCCGCCGGCCACTCCTCCGCCGATCTCCTCCACGATCTGCCGGATGGTGATCCCCATCGGCACCTCGATCAGCCCGCCCCGGGCGACCTTGCCAGCCAGGGCAAAGACTTTGGTCCCTTTGCTGCGCTCGGTGCCCAAGGCGGCGAAATTCTCCGCCCCCGCCCGCAGAATCCAGGGCACCAGGCCGTAGGTTTCCACGTTGCTTACTAGGGTGGGCTTGCCCCACAGGCCGCTCTCAGAGGGGTAAGGGGGCCGCAAGCGCGGCATTCCCCGCCGTCCCTCCAAAGCCGCGATCAGGGCCGTTTCCTCCCCGCACACGAAGGCGCCCGCGCCCTCCATCACCTTCAGTTCCAGGCCGAAGCCGCTGCCCAGGAGGTCCGGCCCCAGCAGCCCGCGCTCCTCGCAACGCCGGATGGCCTCGCGGATTCGCTCGACGGCCAGGCGGTACTCCGCACGGATGTAAAGCAGGCCCTGCCTCGCGCCTACCGCGTAGGCGGCGATGACCATCCCTTCTAGAATCCGGTAGGGGTAGGACTCCAGCAGCATCCGGTCCATGAATGCGCCGGGGTCCCCCTCGTCGCCGTTGCAGATGACATACTTGATATCGCCGGGCGCCTCCCGGACCGCCTTCCATTTGAGGCCCGAGGGGAAGCCGGCGCCGCCTCGACCGCGCAGGCCCGACTGCGTGATCTCGGCGATCACCGCCTCCGGGTTGGCGTAGGCCAGCGCTTGCCGGAGCGCCTGGAAACCCTCGTGGGCCAGGTACTCATCAATGTCCAAGGGGTCAATGTCTCCGCTGTGCTCGGTGACCAGGTGCTGCTGGGGCCCCAGGAAGGCGCACACCGGCGCATCGCGCACATCCAGAGCATAGCGAGTCACTGGCTCCCAGGTCGCATCGGTCAGCAGGCGGTCCAGGGCGAGGGACACTGCCGCTTTGACCTTGCGTGCTAACCCCCGGGGCTGAAAGTGCCGGCGTACGATGGCCTCGGCATCCGCGGGCTGCACGCGCGCGTAGACTGCCGGCTCCTGCCCCGGCACGACGATCTCCACCAGCGGCGTGCGGTGGCACATCCCCACGCATCCCACGGGCTTGACCACCGCCGGCGCGGCGAGGTCCCGCACGGCTCGCTCCAGCGCTGTTTCTACCTCCATGCTGCCGCCGGCGATGCAGCAGGAGCCGACGCCGATCCGAATCTCGGCGAGTCCGTCGCGCTTCTCCGGTCTCTCTCCAGAAAGCGGGAAGGCCAGCCCCCGCCGCTTGAGTTCCAGGAAGTCCCGGAGCACCCGGGGGACAGTGTCGGCTGTCAGGTGACCGTAACTGATGCCGTCCACCTGCATCACCGGGGCCAGGGTGCAGCAGCCCAGGCAGGCCACCTTCTGCACGGTGAACAGCCCCTCCCCATCGGTGTCCTGGCCTGGCTCCAGACCCAGGTACTGGTCCAGCGCGTCGTGAATGCGCTCGGCCCCCTTCACGTGGCAAGCGGTGCCGTGGCAGATGCTGACCAGGTGCTGGCCGACGGGGCGGTGGCGGAACTGGGAGTAGAAGGTGGAGACCCCGGCGAGAGCGGCCGGAGTAATCTCGGTGATCTCGGCCACGCGGCGCAGCGCCGCTTCGGGGAGGTATCGGTACTCCTTCTGGATCGCCTGCAACAAGGGGATGATGGCTTCGGGACGCCGCCCGTACTGTTCCACGAGCCGGTCCACAACTGAGAGGTCTAGCCCCGCTGCGTCCGCCGTTGGGGTTGCCATGGCCCGCCTCACGCGGTTCCGATGCAGAAGAGGTTCCGTGCGCCCCGGATGAAGATCCGGCCGCCTACGAAGGCCGGAGTGGCGTGGGCCTCCTCGCCCAACCTGCCAGTGCCGATAACCTTGAACTGCGGGCCCGCCTCGAAAATGTGCATGACTCCTGCCGTGTCCAGCAGATAGACGTTGTTCCCGACCAAGATCGGCGAGGCCGTTACGGGCGCGCCCAGGTCATGTTCCCACAGCCTGGTACCTTTGGCGGCGTCGTAGCAGGTCACCAAGCCCTCGCTGGTGGTCAGGAAGACGTAGTCCTTAGTCGCCAGTGGGCTGACTGTATCCGGGATTCCGTCGTTGGCCGTCCAAGCGAACTTATCGCTTGGGATCTCCCCCTGCCCGTCGGCGGGGATGGCGGTCAGGCCAGCGCCCAGGTTCGCGGCGAAGATGAGCCCGTTGGCAAAAGCCGGCGAGGGCGCTACTTCTCCGCCCAGGCAACTGGCTCGCCACAGTTCGCTCCCGGAGAGCGGATCGTAACCGATCAGCCAGGGATTCCCCGCCAGGACAATCTCCACGCGCTGCCCAGTGTTGATGATAATCGGGCTGCTCCAGCCGTTGGGCACCGGGCGAGCCGTCCGCCACAAGGTCTTGCCGGTGGCCGCCTCCAGCGCCACCAGCGCTGACTTGCCGTCGTCCGCCGAATAGCCCTGGTCGAGTTGTACCAGCAGTCTTCCCTGATGCATGATCAGGGAAGAGGCATGGCCGTAGTTGTTCTCGAGGGGGCCCAGATTCCGCGCCCAGAGTCGCTTGCCGGCGAAGTCAAAGGCGGCCACGTCTCCGGTAGCGAAGATGACGCAGACCTGCGTACCGTCGGTGGCCATAGTGGGCGCGGCATAGCCGCATTCCTCAGCCACCTGCGGGGGCTGGGCTCTCTCGCTGTCGGGCGTGGAGACCGGCTGCTTCCAGAGGAGAGCGCCCTTGGCCGCATCGAAGCAGTACACCTCCTGGCGCTTGCCGTCGCTACCGGAGAGGAAGACGCGGTCGTTCCAGACGATCGGCGAGTTCTGGCCGGGCAGGGGCACTGCCGTCTTCCACAGCAGGCCCGCTCCCTTGGTTGCATCCCAGTTCAACGGCGCCTGGCCGGTGCCCGCCACGGCCAAACCCCAGGGGCCCCGGAAGTTTGGCCAGTTCTTGGCGATTGCCTCGGTGGGGGGACCTTCCCTGGAGGCGGGGACCATCGCTCCGCCGCCGGGTTGGTGCCCTTGGCTGCCCCCGCCGGCCGGTGCTGGCGGGCCGGGAGGGCCGGGTGGGCCGGCCGGACCTCGGGGCCCGGGAGGTCCCGGCGGCCCCGGGGGACCGGGCGGACCGGGAGGACCCGGTGCCGCGGCCGTGGTAGGTGGTCCCGCCATCGGCGGAGTGATAATGCCCGGAGCTCCCGCGGCCGGCAATGCGCCTCCCGCAGCGGCTTCTCCCGCAGAGGTGGTGCCCGGCTGAGCGGCTGCCGCCGCCTGCTCTGAGGCACCCCCGGCAGGGATTTGTTGCCCCTGCACGTAAGCAGCCGTGCTGTCGTGTCGCGAAAGCACGGCCACCGTGATCAAGAAACCAGCCATGAGCAGCCCCATCACTGCCACCGAGCGCCGGCTCAGCGCTGCCTCCACCCAAACCCGCTCCACCGCGCTGGCCTCCGGCCTCGGCCCCGTCGCCTGCATCTGCCGCACGGTGTGCAGCAGCAGCAGAAGCGCGGCCACTCCGCTCAGGAGCAGATACAGGCCGTACAGGGCGAAGTTCCGGCGTTGGAAATACTCCCGCCGCAACTGCCAGTCCAA
>CALFVE010000113.1 GCA_937928475.1 uncultured bacterium
GCGATGCCCTGGTTGGGGGCGATCTCCATGCCGGTGATATTCGCGGCTGCCTCTCCGATCACGTAGCGGTAAACCAGTTTCTCCTTCTTCGGGTCGTAGAGCACCAAGGAGCCCGCGTCGGCCTCGGCCATTTGCAGGCAAAGTTGCAGCGCCTCGCGGGTGACGTCCTCCACTTTGGTTACTGCGCTCAGGCCGGCGGCTATATGCTGCACCGCCTTGAGTTGGCGCGTGAGTTGCTCTACCTCGTCACGCAGTCGGTCCATTTCCTGCGAGCGCGTCGGGGTGGTCATGCTTTCCTCCCTGGGACCCATCGCCTCGCCGGTCGGGGCTAGCCGGCTTTCCCACTTCGTTCCTCGGCTACTCGGGGCGGGGCTGTGCTAGCCGCGCCTCGCCTCCCGCCAGCCTCGCGCGGATGACCGCCTCTGCGCGGTCGGCCACTTCCTTCTGGCCCATCTCCTTGGCCATCTCGTAAAGCCAGACTAGCAGTTGCAGATTCCGGGGATGCTGGTCGCAGGTGCGGGCCAAGTCCCGCAAGGCCTGATCCCGCCGGCCTTGCAGAAACAGGGCCCGGGCGGCCAGACCTTCCGGCAGCCCCTCGCCCAGTCCCTCCTCGGCCACCTCCCGCGCCAGCCGCTCCGCCTCTTGCAGTTTCTTGCCACTGCGCACCAGCACCGAGGCGAGCGAGTACTTGGCCTTGGTCATGCTCGGGTCCTCCTCCAGGGCCGCCCGGAACTGCGCCTCGGCCTCGCTGAGCCTGCCTTTTTGGTCGAGCAGAGCGCCGTAGGCCCAATGCACCCGGGCCTCGCCGGGGAAGAACTGCACCAACTTCTCCGCTTGGCTCAAAGCGGCGTCCAGGCGGTTCTGAAAGCGGTACGCGTTGACCAGCGCCAAACGCACGTCCACTAGCGAGGGGTCGAGATTGGCCGCCTTCTCCAGATCAACCACCGCCCGCTGGATGTCGCCGGAAGCGAGATAGAGCCGTCCCCGCAGGCCGATTGCCGCCGGCTCGTTGGGCTTGCGCTCCAGGGCCAACTTGATCCACCCGAGGCCTGATTGCGGGTCGGCGAGGAAATAGCAGGCCTCCGCCAAGCCGTAGCGCGCGTCGTAGTCGCGGTCGTCCAGAGCGAGGGCCCGCTTGAAGGCGATGTAGGCGTCGTTGTACATCTTCTCGCCCATGTAGGCCCGGCCCAGCGCAGTCCAGGCGTGCGGGGTATGGGGCTGCTGTTCCACCCGTTTGCGCGCGTTGGTCAGTTCCCTCGGCGCCGGGGGCTTGCAGCCCCCCAGCAGCAAGGCCGCTGCCGTCAGCAGCAAGAGCGCCCTCCGTAGGCTGGCACTGCCCATGACCTTCGCTCCCGTAAATCGTGCCGATTGTAGCGTTTCGGCCCCCGGCAGGCTATTTCGACATCACCAGGAGAACACCTGCTTGTCCGGTCTCTCTCGCCCTCCGGCTTCGCGCACGCTTCGGCTGGCAAGAAGGTGTAAAGCGGCATTAGAGCGAAGAATACACACCGGTCCCGCTCAGCACGCGGACGGGGGGCCTTCGCTCGTCGGGGAGGTCGCTAGGAGGCGTGCGGGGAATACTCACTTGCCCCGTTCCGACCGTGGGTGCCTGGGCGAGCTGTCGGGGATCGGGCTAGAGAGCGAGCGCCCTCGCGATGGGAGGAGTTGACCGCTGTGGATGACACCACCAGGCGGCAGATCACCTGGATTGTCGTCGTTACCTTCGGGCTGGCGCTGATCGTCTACGCCGGGAATCAGCGCAGCCTGGTGCCCAGAGCGCTAGACCGGCTGTCGCGGGGCACGCTAGCCGAGCAAGTCGAGGCCACGCGGATCCTGGTGGCACGGGGCAAGGTAGGCGAAGCGCTCAAGGACCAGCCGCGGTGGGTGCAGACTGCCGCCGTCAAAGCCCTGCTAGAACTGGGAACGCCCGAGGCCATCCAGCAACTCACCGAGGCGGTGCCCGTGTTCGACGAGCCGGTGGGGAACTGGGCCACCGCCGCCACTGTTTCCTTCGGGCGCATGGCTATCGGCCCGCTGGTGGAATGCATGCAGAGCAGAGACGGCGGGGTGCGGGCGGCGGCGCAGGGCCCGCTGACCAAGATCGGCCTCACCCCCGAGGGCGGGCCGGCGGTCATTGCGGCACTTAGCCCTTTCATGGGTGCCTATGACGACTTCGTGCGTGCCGGGGTAGTGGCGGTGCTGGCTCCGCTGGGCAAGCCGGCCGCGCCGGTGGCCATCAGGACGCTGCTCCAGAAGACGCCGGGTCCTGACCAGACTTCGGCCGCCTTTGCCCGAGCGCAGGACACGGCGGTCGAGATGCTGGTGGCGATGAAGGAACCGGCTCTGGAGCCGATTATTACGCAGTTGGTGCCTCACCAGCGCGAGAAACTGCGCGCCACGGCGGCGCTGATGCTGGGACGCATGGCCGGTCCACTGGGCGACAAGGCGGGGGAGATTGTGCCCCCTCTTCTGCGCCTGATCGGCGACGCCTCCTGGTCGGTGCGGCGGCGGGCCGCCTGGGCGCTGGGGGAACTGCGCGAAAAGGGGCGGCAGGCCGACATCCTGGCCGCGCTCACCTTGCGACTGCAAGACGAGCCAGAGGTGAAAGCCGCGGCGGTGAAATCCCTGGGGCAGATCGCTTCCCCCACCTCGGCCGGGCCGCTGGTGCAGACGCTGCTAACCAATCGCGAGGGGGCAATCCAGGAACTGGTAGTGGCTCTCACCAGCCTGGGGCCTCCGGCTCTGCCCGCCTTGCAGACGGCTCTGCAGTCGCCCGACGCCGAGGCCCGGGAGGCGGCCACCGAAGCGGTGGCTGGCATCGGCACCCCCGCGGCGGTTCCCCTGCTCGCGGGTCGTCTCAGTGACAGTTCCGTCAGTGTCCGACGGATCGCGGCCCAGGCCCTGGCCTTGCAGGCCAACGCCAGCGCGGTGGACGCGCTCAGTCGGGCGCTGGGCGACTCCGACCCGGTGGTGTACGGAGCGGTGCGTCGGGCCTTCGTGCGGCTAGGCGAGGAGGCGGTGCCTCCGCTGATCGCTCGCCTGGGCTCAGGAGACCCGCGGGTAGCGTTGGTGGCTTCCGAGGCCCTCAATGCGATCGGCCCGCGGGCGGTGCCGGCCTTGCCGGCCGCGCTGCGTTCCGACAACGGCTTTACCCGGGACTGGGCGGCTGTGACTCTCGGCAACCTGGGGCGCCCGGCACTGGCTGCGGTGAGCGCAGTGCTGGCCGACGGCAGTGCTCCCGTCTCCAGCCGAGCGGCAGCCGCCCGCGCGCTGGGACGTTCCCGGTTGCCGGAGGCGGTGGCGCCGCTGGCCCAGGCGGCCGGCGCGGCCTCCCCCGAACTGCGGCAAGAGGTGCTCCGGGCGCTGGCGGCCACGCGGCAGCCGGAGGCAACCACGTCCTTGGTGGCCGGGCTCAGCGATCCCGCCCTGCCCGTCCGGCTCACCGCGCTGCGCCTGGTGAAGGATTGGCAAGTAGGTGACGCGGACAAGCAACTGACCGCTCTGCTGCGCAGTGGCGATGAGCAGACTAAGCGGATGGCCGCGGTGGCCTTGGCCTTCCACGCCTCGCCGGGGATCACCCCCCTGCTGGGCCCGCTTTTCGGCACGCCGGCCGCTGCCGCCGAGGGCCGAGCGGAGATCGCCCCGCTGCTGAACGCCGCGGTCGAGGACCCGGCGGAACTGCCCGAGGTACGGCGCTTGGCGCTGATCGGACTAGCCTACGGGGGTAACCAGCAGTCGGTGGACGTGCTGGTCAAGTTCCTGACCCCCGACAGTCCTCTGGCCGGCCTCGCGGCGCGGGCCTTGGGCCTCCTCGGCGGCCGGATGGCGGAGCAGGAGGGCCCCGGCAGCCCCCTGGCCGCGGCGGCGCGCGACCGCCTGCTAGAGGTTCTGGAGAAGACCGACAGCGAGGCTCTGCGGCTGCAAACTGCGACGGGGCTTTCGCTAGTCGGGGGCAGCGCGGCGCCTGCGCTCCTGGAGCGGCTCAACACGGCCCCCGAGACGATTCAGCCCTGGCTGGCCGCCGCGATAGGCGCCATGGGCAAGCCTGCCAACGATGAAGCCATGCGCGAGCGGGGCCGCGAGCGCCAGAGCAAAGAGTGGGCCTCGGTGGCCATCATGCTGATCGGGAACCCCGAGTCCATCAAGTTTCTGGCCCGTCTGCCCCAGGGCGAGCAGCCCTCCGCGGAGAAACTGGCTCAGGCCCGGGCTCTGTATGACCAGATCATGAAGGTGCGGGCGGCGCCCCTGGCCTAGAGACAGGAGGTTGAGCGTGAGTCGAAAGACCCTCACCAATCTGATCCTGATTGTGGTACTAGCGGGAGTGGTTTGGGGCATCAGCCAGGCCCAGCGGGCCAGCCGAGCCGCCAGCCTGATCAAGGACCTGGCGCAGCCCGACGACTACGCCGCCTACCGGTCCTTGCGCAAGCTCAGCGGGCTGGGGCCCTCCGCGGCTGCCCGGGCTCTGCGCCTGCTGACGGACCCCCAGCCGTATGTGCGGGCGCGAGCGGCGATCCTGGTGGGAGAGACCCGCAACCCGCGGTATGCGGCCCAGGTGCTGCCCCTGCTGCAGGACGAGGCCACGGAGGTACGCATGGCCGCCGCCTCCGCGCTCGGCTCCCTGGGTTCGCCGCAAGCGACGACCCCTCTTCTTGCCCTGGTGCAGGACGAGCAGCAGCCTCTGGAGGTACGCACCGCGGCTACGCGCAGCCTGGCCCTGCTGGCGGCGCCGGAGGCGGTGCCGGCGTTGCAGAAGTTGCTCAAGCTCCCGCCGGAGGAGCAGAATGCACCCCTGCGCGAGGCGGCGGTCATTGCACTGGGCGCCTGCCGGACAGCGGAGGCGATCAAGGAACTGCGCGACCGCCTGCGGCCGGATCAAGAAAGCAGCGTGGCGGTGCGGACCCTCGCGGCGGAGGGCCTGGCCCGGGCGGCGACTCCGGGTTCTGCCGAGGCCGGAGAGGTGGGACGGGCCCTGCTCGAGGCCTTGCGGGACGAGGCCTCGGAGGTGCGCATCGCGGCCGCGCACAGCCTGGGGCAGATCTTCTTGCCGCAGGACCTCAGCCCCACCGTCACGGAGGCATTGCGGGAAGCGCTGGGCGATCCCCACTACTGGGTGCGCGAGGCGGCGGAGGAAGCGCTTCGCTAGTCACGTCTGAAGCCGCCCAGGCGGCGAGAGGAGAAAGAACCTTGCGTGTGAAACCGGCTCTCATCTGGGTTGCGCTTGGTGCCGTGAGCCTGGCGTTGATGGGCTGTGGCCTGGATCCTATGGAGCGGCTCAGCCAGCAGGTCAAGTCACCGGATCCCGCCCAGCGCAAGGAGGCGGTTCGCGACCTGGCCAATCTGGACGATGTCCGGGCGATCAAGCGCCTGGTAGATGCGCTGGAATCCGACCCGGAGACGGCAGACTGGGCGGCGGTGGCGCTGGTGAAGAAGGGCCGGGCCTTTCTCACCCGCCCGAAAGAGAATCCGGTAGTGAAGGCGGTGGGGGAGGTGCTCAAGTCGGAACTGGTGGCCCCCGAGTTGCGGGCGCGTGCCGCCTGGACGCTGGGCGAGATCGGGGACCGGCGGGCCATTCCTGACCTCAAGGCGGCGGCTGGCGCCCCCGAAGCCATCGGGTTGGAGGCCACTCGCGGCCTGGAGAAACTAGGATACAAGCCCGAGGGGCGCCCTCCCGACTTGGCCCCAGCCTTGCTCGCGGGGCCCATCGAAACCTTTCCGCCGGTGCCGCCCCTGGCTCAGCCCGAGCCGCCGAAACCGTGAGAGTAGTGGAGGCAGCAGCCAGCGCGATAGAAAAGCCGCCGGAGCCCCACTACCGGTCGGCGACACAGCGGGCGGTCAGGCGCGAGTTCTGTAGGGCCTTCCGACTTCTGCACGGGAAACCACAGCGGCCTGCCGGTTGTTAGTAGAAAGGGAACCGCAGGTCGAACCTTCCCGGGATGAACCGGCTGACCGGCCGGGAACTGCGGAGCCGACAGACACCATCTGCAGGAGGATCCTGTCGCGTGACCGCGAGTACTCTCTTCAGGCTTGGCGCTATCGCCCTGGCTGTGCTCTTGCTGGGGGCGGGCGTCGCCAGCGCTCAGGGCCCTGGGGCCACGCTGCCAGCGCCCGCCGGAAACGTCACCGCCGGCGATCTCCGCTGGCACACCGATCCCACGCAGGCCCGGGCCGAGGCCCGAGCGAATGGCCGGCCCCTTTACGTATACATCTGGGCCAAGTACGACCCCGAGTGCATCAACATGGCCGACGAGTGCCTGGCCCACGAGGCGGTAGTGGCGCAACTGGCCGGCTTCGAACTGCTGGCCCTGGACGCGCACAGCCGCGTCAACTTCGCCTTCTTCGACGAGTACCAGATCCCTTACGTCCGGCTGCCGGGCCTACACGAGGAGACGCCGATGACGCCGCTCGTGGGGGAGGGCCAGCCGGTGCCGGTAACCGGAGCGGCACGTTGGCCCACTAGCCTGTTTCTCGACAGTGAGGGCGCCGAAGTCTACCGCATGTACGGCTACGTCCCGGGCAAGGCTTTCGCCGTAGTCTTGAGCCAGGTGACGGAGGTGCTCAAGTGGCGCGCGGCCTTGCACAAAGACCCCAACTCCGCGGTGGCGGAAGCGCAACTGGGGCACTTGTACACGGTGTTGCAGGTGTTCCCGGAGGCGCGTAAGCACCTGCGCCGCGCTCTTGATCTGGACCCCCAGAATATCACCGGCGTCCACCCCGACGTGCAACTGGACCTCATCATCATGGACGTGCCCGACAATCCGGCGGCGGGCGCCCAGAAACTGCGCGAGTGGCGGCAGATCTGGCCGGCCCATCCGCGCCGCTTGGAGGCTGTCTACTACGAGGCGGTAAGCGAAGTCGCCCTGGAGCGTCTGGACGCTGCTGTCAAGATTCTCCTGCCCTTCAAGCAGGCAGTGCCGGGCAGCGCCGAAGCGAACAGTCAGTGGTACCTGCCGGCGCTCACCCTGCTCGCCAAGATCGAGGCGGCCAGGCGAGCGCCGGGGCCGGCGCCCCCACGCGGCTAGCCACCGAGGGCAGGCGGGCGCCACGTATGAGGGGCGCCCCGCACAGTGGCTGTGCCGTTTCAACTCCCATGTTCGACATAGCCGTCATCGGCACTGCAACCGAGGATGTCTTCGTCAAGGTCCCCGAGGCCAGGATCATCGAGGTCCGGCACCCGGACGACACCTGCGCCTACCTGGCGCTGGAGTACGGGGCCAAAATCACAGTAGAGAGCCTCTTTCTCTCCGTAGGAGGTGGCTCCACCAACACTGCAGCGGGTTTGGCGCGCATGGGCCTGAAGACCCTCGCCGTGGCGAAGATCGGCCAGGACGACGAGGGCAACCGGGTGCTCTCGCGGCTTCAGTCGCTGGGCATTGACACCTCCTACTTCATCCGCAGCGCCGAGCACTTCACCGGCCTCTCCGTCATCCTCACCGGGTTCACCGGCGACCGCACTATCCTCACCTACCGGGGAGCCAGCGCCGAACTGCGCGAGGAGGAGGTCCCCTGGGAGGTCTTAGCCGGGATGCCTTGGATGTATGTCGGCGCCATGTCCGGGACCAGCGCTCCGCTGTTTCTGCGACTCGCTGAGTTCGCTGGAGACCGCGGCCTCAACCTAGCCCTCAATCCCGGCAGCCACCAGTTGCGCATGGGCTGGGAGGGGCTCCAGCCCGCCCTCGAGCATTGTACCGCCTTGTTTCTCAACAAACA
The DNA here is from genome assembly GCA_937928475.1 of uncultured bacterium. Lineage (GTDB taxonomy): Bacteria > Armatimonadota > Zipacnadia > Zipacnadales > Zipacnadaceae > Zipacnadum. Next base: position 7,708 of record CALFVE010000113.1, read on the forward strand.
GGAAGCCTACCGGCTGACCGGCATTGCGCCGCGCCGCGGGGACCAGGATGAGCAGGAGATCTTTGACCTGTTGCACTCGGCCGGGTGCCGGTATGTCTTCGTGACCGCAGGCAAGGACGGCGTGGAGGCTTCTGATGGCAGGCAGCGCCAGGTCCTCCCAGCCTACCGGACGCGTCCGGTTTCCACTGTGGGCGCGGGTGACGCCTTCGCCGCGGGGGCGCTGACGGCTCTGATTAAGGGGGCCGATTTGCTGACAGCCATGCGGCTGGGCTCGCTGAACGCCGCCTCGGTGGTACAGAGCCTGGGCGCCACCGAGGGCCTGCTTACTTGGGAGCAGGCCAACGAATGGGATCGTTGCACCGAACCGGGTGGGCCCTGCCCGGAGCGCCAGGCAGCGGCCCTCGACAGGCCTTAGCCTCTGGCGCCGGCGTGTGAGGTAGCCCCTCTTCACATCTTTCCGCAAGGAGTAGCGCCATGTCCAAGTGGTTGTCGCTCCTCCCCGCCCTCGGCGTGGGGGTGATCGTTGGCCTTTTCTCCGGACTTTTTGGCATCGGGGGAGGAATCCTGATGGTCCCGGCGCTGGTGTACATCTGGCGGGACGCTATCCGGGACATGCAGATGGCGGTGGCTACCTCCCTGGCGGTCATGATCCCCTCCACCATTGCCGGCACGATTCGCAACCACTTTACCTACGGCAAGGTGGAATGGCACCTGGCCGTGCTCCTGGCGGTGGGAGCGGTTGCCGGCACCTACTTCCTGGGTGTCCCCTTGGCCCAGATCATACCTAGCGAGACGCTCAAGAAAATCTTCGGCGTGGTGCTGGTTGTTTTTGGCCTGCAGATGGCGGGAGTAGGCGGCTTTTTGGGGAGGCTGCTGATCAAATGAGGGCGGCTTTCCATTCTCATTCCTCGCGGGCGGGCGCCTTCACGCTGCTGGAACTGCTGGTAGTCATTGCCATCTTGGCTTTGCTAGCGGCGCTGCTCTTCCCCGTCTTTGCCCGCGCTCGCCACGCCTCGCTGAAGACGGTGTGCCAGAGCAACTTGCGGCAGATCGGCCAGGCCTTTTCCTTGTACCTGGCAGACCACGACGACCGTTTTCCGAACACGGGCGATCCCTACCTGTGGATGGGCCGCCGCTGGCGCTGGCCCCTGCAGCCATACCTCGCCCTGGCTGCGCGCCGCGATCCCGCCGCCCCCGAAGACCCGAATCGGTCAGTGAACAACGTTCCCGCGATCCTGCTGTGCCCCGCCGACCAGGTCGCCCTCCGACAATGGGACGGCACTTCCTACGGTTACTCCGCCGCCTTCTACCATACGCCGGCGCAGATCGCGGCCATGACCACGGTGGATTTGTACAGTCCCTCCAGCCCGCCGCCGATCACTCAGAGCCTGGCCGGGGTACAGTACCCGGCGCAAAAGGCCTTGGCTGCCGAGTGGCTGAGCAACCACCAGTCGCCTGCCGTGGGTTGGTGGTCCTGGGAGGGGGCGCGCAACTACCTGTTCGTGGATGGACACGTCAAGTATCTGCAGGCGGGCCAACTCCACCCCGCCGGCACCGGCCTCCCGGATATCAACCTGACGGTAGGGGGCTTGGGAGGCAGGGATGTGGGCTAGCGGAAAATGGTAAATGGAACATGGGGAGCGGGTAGATGTGCGGAAGGAACCCGCACCGCGAAAAACGGCCGGGGATGGTAGCGAGCCGGTGAGACAACAGCACTGCGCTCCCTATTCCCCACGCACCACTCCCTCCGCAACCGGCGCTGACACCGACCTCCGGACCGACCCCATGTCCTCTCTCTGGCTAGGCTTCGACACCGAGTCCGACGTCACCCAGTGGGCCTATGAGCCGGGGCTGCCGGTGTCAGCGGCGGTGTTGGAGGAGTCCCTGGCTGCACTGGTTCGGCTGACCGAGATCCTGCGGGCGCATCAGGTCAAGGCGACCTTCTTTCTCGTGGGGCGACTGCTGGAGGTGGCAGGCGACGCATACCGCGTCTTGCTGCAAGGGGAAGGGCACGACCTGGAGTGCCACACTTACTCCCACCATCCGATTCATGCCGGCCATCCCTTGTCCGAGTCGCCGGCGGAGGCCGAGAAGAGCATTCGCCGCGGCTTGGACTTGATGGAGCAGTGGTTTGGCGAACGGCCCCTGGGCCTCTGCGCCCCGGGGGGCTCGCCTACCGGCCTGCGCCGGCAGCCGGAGATCCTGCGCGTCATCTGGGAGGCGGGCCTGCGCTTCGTGAAGAGCGACAACCTGGCGTCGTCGGAGACGCCGATGCTGCCCTCGCGGATTCACCCGTACGCCTACGCCGAGGAGGGCTACCCCGACCTCTGGCGGCTGCCGGGAGTGGGCTGGCACTGCACCCTCACCCTGCCCCGCGCTCCGGGGGACTGGACGCCGCGCCCGGTGGTGCCGGGCGGCCCACCTTTCCCGCACGCTCCCCGCACGCCGGAGGACCACCTCGCCTGGGTGCGACAGGAACTGGACTATGTTCGCGCCCACGGCTGCCAGTTCTCGCCTTCCTGGCATCCCTGGTCGCTGTACCGCTTTGACCCCTCGCTCACCGTAGTGGACTTCCTGCTCACCTATGCGCGGGAGCACAAGATGCCGGTCAAGACCTATCGGCAAGTTTACGAGGAACTGGCGGGAGGCCCGGAGCCGGTCGGCGGTCCGGGGCGGCTCGGTTAGTAGAACGCAAACGTGTGTCTCAGGGCCGGCGCGAAGCGGAAGAGGCCCATCAGCCCCCACAGCGCGGCCAGCGTGAAGTGCCCCATCACCATCCCCAGGAAGAAGTTGCGCAGACGCACGTAGGCCGGCAGCCCCCCGTAGCGCAGCGCCAGGCTCTTAAACAGCCAGGCCAGGAAGAACTGCGCGAAGATGTAGCCGCCGATCGCCCCCGCGGTGATGAAGCCGATAGGGTGGAAGGGCCAGCCTACCCATACCCGCTGCCCCGCGATGTACACCAGCGTGGTCAGAGCACCGAAGGCGGAGGCTACCCAGCGGGCGGGGCTGAGGCTCTGGGGCAAGACGCCATTCACCACCACCATGATGGGCCAGGAGGAAGGGCCCCATTTGAGATACTCCCCGCCCCAGTGGTAATACACCGACAGATGCACGATCAGGCCCAAGACGGCAGCGAAGACCACGGCTCAGAGGGACACCGCCGCCCAGGTAGAGCGGCGGAGTCCGGCCCGGTCGGCCAGGCGATAGCCGTCGGCCTGGTAGGTCGCCACCATGGTCACCAGCCAGAGGAAGGTGAAGACCGTCAGGGCGGTCACGCCCTCATGCCCAGCGGAGGCGATGGCCCGCCCGCCGATCAGGAAGAGCAGGCCGCGGATGGGGTCGAGCGCGCCGCCGCCGTGCAGGTAGATGATGGGCACGCCCACCTGCGAGCGGATGCGGGCGTTGACCAGCGCAGTCACTAGCAGCATGGCGACCACGCTCATCGCCAGCCAGGCAGGCATCTGATTCGCCGTCATCACCCACACCAGCCCCAGCGAAGAGGCCACCAGCAGGAGCAAAAAGCCGCGCTCCTCGCGGGTGCTTTCGTCCGCCGGCGCGCCGGCCAGGGACCGCGCAGCCCGCAGGAAGATGTGCCGTCCCAGCCAGACCAGCAAGGCGGCCTGCACAAAGTATCCGCCTAGTCCCTGGCGCCCGGCGAGGTGAAAAGTGGTGGCCCAGTCCATGCCGAACAGGGCCAGGATTACCGCCTCAATCTTGAGCAGCAAGGTGCTGAACCAGGTAGAAAACAAGACATCGGAAGGAACCAGCACCGCCAGGCCCAGCACCACCGGGTTGTAGCGAATAAACCAGGTGTACCCGGCGCGCCAGGGCCCCTGGGGCAGCAGAGCATTGAGGTCGGTGTAGGCCGGTGGGATCTTCCCGTAGGGCATGCAGGCAGGAACCAGCCAGAACAGGTTGAAGCCGAGCGCCGCTCCCGTCCCCCACCAGAAAGCGCGAGTGCGCGCGAGGGAACGGGTGGCGCCGCGCAGGTCGCGGTCCTCGCCGCTGACCAGGCTGACCGCCAACTCGGCGATGGGATAGGAGAGGCGCTCCTCGCGAATCCAGCGCCGGGCAAAGAGGCCGAGCAGGGAGTTGGTGGCGGTCAGGGCAAGCGTGAGTAGGCCCACCATGCAGGCCATGGGGACCAGCCAGTCGCGCCAGGGCACCCCTCCGGTGGGCGAGCCTTGGTAAAGCCAGCGGATAACGCGCGGATTGGTGGGCGCGAACCACTTCGGCCAGTAGGGGCGGACGTAGTTGAGGGTAGCATCGTCCGGGCTACCGTAGTAGGGCACGCAAGCGGTGTCCACCAGGGGCCGGAGGCCATTGACACAGCAGATAGCGCCCACGATGGTCAGGAACCCGTAGGTCGCCAGCAATTCGCCGTCGTGATAGCCCCAGCGGGAGAACAAGCGCCGCAGCAGCGGGCGCACGGGCAGCAAGAGGAGCAAAGAGACGAAGGCGGGGATGGGAGGAACCGCCTCGCCCAAAAAGCCGGTGCGAAAGACCAGGGTAGAAAAGGCGTCCCAAATAATTCCGGCGGCCGCAAAGATGATACCGAAGAGGAGGATACGGATCATCAGCGCCGCTTAGGTTCGTGAGTTGCGAGAGGGATTCCTGCCGCCCCGGGAGTCGTGGCAGGGCCGGATAGGGCGCTGCCCTGCCGGGCACAGTACCGCATGCGGCCCTTCCGAGTGAGGCAAATGGCGAGTCCCCTTTGTGCGGCACAGGCTCGTCCGCGTGGCGCAGGCTTCCAGCCTGCGCCTGCACATTCGGAAGGGAGTCGCGGGCAGGCTGGAAGCCTGCCCTAGGCAGGGAGAGCGGCCTGACTCTCGGGAGTCCTACCGCGGCCTTCAGCCGGGCCCGCCAGGCCACTAACGCCATTGCACCTTTACTACCTCCGCCGCCGCCAGGTCGAAGTCGCAGGCGTACTCGAGGTAGGCGTACCCGGCCCCGATCTGCCGCGCGGCCACCAGGCGCTCGTCCGCCTCTACCTGCGGCTCGCCTCGCCGCTCGGGCAGGCGCAGTCGCGTGACCGGCAGGCTCTCGCCGAAGGACTTGATCCGCCGTAGTGTCATCTGCCGCTGATCCCGCGACACCTTCAGCCACAGCCACAGATCGGGAAGGAAGACCGGTCCCTGGAAGGGCAGCAAGCTGGGCGGGAAATGCGGAGTCAGGCCCAGGGTCGCCTCCGGTTTGTCCCAGAGGACGCCGAGCAGCGCCGAGTAGCAGTACCACGTCGCCGGGGCAGTCATGTAGAAGGTGCCCCAGTGCTGCTCGCCGGTCTCCGGCTCGTAGAAGAGGCGCTGATCCCAGCGGTTATCGTGGTTGACTCCGGCGAGCGCCCGCTCCATCCGCTCCAGGGCCGCCAGTCCCTCTTCTGCCATCCCCAGGAGGAAGGACAGCCCGCCCAGGTAGACACGGGCATGAGGGAGCCAACCGTGCACGTCGCGCCTCGGCACTCCCCCTTCGGGAGTGGCCTCGTTCGTGGGCATGACCAGCGAGGGATGATAATTGAGGCCAAGCACGGCGCGGTGGGCGCTCAGGGCATAGGCCTGCCCGTAGCAGGGGCCCAGACCGAGCAGCAGGCTGAAGAACTCGCCAGCCAGTTGGGAGAAGTGGCTGTTGTCGTTACGCAGGCCGCGCTGCATGTCATAGTAGTTGGCAAAGTAGGTTCCGTTCCACAATTCGTCAATCGCGCTCTGGCGGGCCTTCTCGAAGAGTTCTCGCGCCCGGGCCCGGGTGGCGTCGTCTCCTCGCCGCCGGGCCAGTTCCTCCAGACTGCGCAGCGCCGCCAGCCAGAGGGTGGCGATATACGCGCTGGTGCCCTCGAACTTCTCGGAGTCGAAGGTGTTGCCCACGCCGCTAATGTTGGCGATCCCGTCTCCATCGCTGTCCAGGCCCAACTGGTACTCCAGCAGCGCCTTGACGCAGTGGGGGTACATCTCATCCAGGAACGCCTGGTCGCCGGTCAGTTGGTGCAGTTTGAGCGTCTGGATGACCAGGGAAGAGGAGAGGTCCGGCCAGCCGGAGGGAGTGCGGGTCTGGTCCAAGTGACCGAAGCCCAGGTCATGTTGGATGCCGCCATTCTCAGCCTGGGCGCGCGCGAACTGCAGGAGTTCGCTCTGGTCGCACTCGGGGAAGAACAGCGAGTAGTAGTGGCTGCCGTAGAGTTTCTGATCCAGCGTGCCCATGCAGCCGAACATATTTTTCGGCGACTCGTTGACGCTGAAGCGCCCGTCCTTGGTGAGCCAGCAGTTGGTGGAGAAGACGTAGGCGTCGTTGGCGAGCGAGCGGGCCAGCCAGTCGGGGAGCGAGGAGTCGCGCAAGAGATTGGGAACCTGGGCGGCGCCGCGCCAGAGGCGATCGAACTCCCGCCAACCGTACTCAGCGATCTCCTCCACAGAGGCGAAGCGGTTGGTGTAATAGTGGCCGTAGTCAGTGTCGGTAGTCTGCCAGAAATGCGGCACGTACCAGGCCAGCAGGAAGCGCACTTCCGCGCTCGCATGCGGGGCCAGGCTTACCGTCCGGCAGACCACCCCTGCCGTCGGCTCCCCGTGAGAGGGTCCGCCAGCCGTCCTGGGCAGAGCCCCTTCGACGGCGAAGTGCTGCCAGAGACTGCGACCAGCCTCCGGGCGCCAGCCGCAGCAGAGCTCAGCGTCTGGCGCGTCTGTCGTCAGCAGGTACTTGCCTTCGCTGCGCTTCTCCTGCTTCGGCTCTCCGATGAAAAGGACACCGGAGCCACCGGCGCCCGCCCAGGGCTCTTCGTGGTTACCTTCCCGCTCCTCCCAACGCTCATAGTAGGCCTTCTCGGCCCGTTCCGGCCCGCGGGTGCAGGTCCCGCCGCACCCCAGCAGGTTTTCCATCGAGAAGGCCACGGTCGCCCGCACCGGGGTCTCCTGCCGGTTGTAGAGGCGGACGGCAAACAGCGCCAGCGGCAGGGCCGAGTCTTCGAGGTTGCGCGGCAGGATCGGCCCGGCCGCGCAGAGTTCCACCTCAACGGGCAGGCGCGGGTTGCGCGTCCGCACCGCCACCAGGGGATAGCGGCCGTCGAACTCCAGTTCCCCTGCTGCGCCTAGGCCGTGCAGGCTCTCGGTACTCAGCAGGTAGGCGCCACTTCCCGCCTCGCTCTCGAATCTGACCGCCACAAAAGTTCCGTCGGAGTTGTATATGGGCGTGTCAATATTGCCGTTGAGGGTGAAGTTGCGGAAGCGCCCGTCTCGGCACAGTTCCAGTTTCCCTGCCCCGACCCCGCCCAGGGGCACCCCGCTGAGCGGCTCGGGCGGCATACCGATGGCTAGTTGCCGCTCGGCCCGTCCGGCTAGGAGATACCGAGGCACCTGGGAGAACCACAGGCTGTGCAGGCCGGGCAGGCCCTCCTTGCCGCGCACGGTGAAGGGCTGGTACTGCCGGCGACGCACCACCGAACCCAGCCGCACCCAGCGGTAGGGAGCCGGGGTGCCGGGCACGATGAGCGGCTCCCCTTCTGGCTCGAACGCCGGGGTACCGGGGATCTCCACCGACTCAATCGGGCTGTCCGTATCTGACTCCAGGCGCGCGAAGAGGTGATAGCGGGTGGCCGAGCCGGGCCCCTGCAGGTCGGCCAGGCCGGTGTACTCCCCGGGGCCGACCCGCGTCAGGTCAGCGGGGGTCAACATAATGTCCCAGTCTTCGTGCTCGTACCAGCGTTTCATGAAAAATCCTTTCGAGGGGATTCGTGCTCGCGGTGCCGATTGCCCCGCCTCGCGACTTCGGACTAAGCAGCCTGCCGACGCCGTCCGCGGCAGTCCCTGCTCACTGGCGACGCGCTGCCAGGGCCTCGCTCACCTGGGCTACCGTGATCAGCGGAAGATGATGCTTTCGGGCGAAGGTTTCAGCCTTCTCCCGGGTGGCCATGCGCCCGGCCTCGTCCATAAGTTCGCACATGACCACCGCCGGATAAAGCCCCGCCAGTTCGGCCAAGCCGACCGCCCCTTCGGTATGCCCGGCCCGCGCGCGCGGTCCCCCGGCGCTGGCCGCCAGCGGGAAGACGTGCCCCGGGCGAGCGAAGTGCTCCGGCTTGGCGTCGGGGTCCAGGAAGGCGCGGATGGTGGCGGCCCGGTCGTAGGCCGACACGCCGGTAGTGGTACCCGGCGTGTAATCCACCGGCACGGCAAAGCGAGGAGCATGCGGAGGCGCGTAGCGCGGCTCGATCAAGGGTAGGTCCAGTT
>CALFVE010000114.1 GCA_937928475.1 uncultured bacterium
ACTGCGCTCGCTCCGATCCAGGATCCCGAGGCGGTGCTCACCGTAGACGCCATGCCTGGCGTGTGGTGGCACATGTTCGCCTACACCTACAAGGCCCCCGGCGTCAACCGGGTGCTGGTGCACCTGCTGAGCGTCCCGCCCCACGACCAGATCAGCGACAACAAAGAGGGCGTGGTGCGCAAGGTCACCGACGTGGCGGTCACCTACAAGGGCCCGGGGACCGTCGTGCAAGCCTGGGAACTGTCGCCCTTCATCGCCGGCTGGACCCGCCCGCTCGCGCCGCAGGGGAAGACTGTCAAGCCGACCGACTTCCACCTGTGGAAGATCGTGGTTCTCGAACTCCGAGGAGGTGCGCAATGAAACCGGCAGCCTCTCTCATGATAATATCCGCCCTGGTCGCCTGCCTCAGCCTGGGCGCGCTCCCGTCCGGCGCCCGGGCTCAAACTCAGGTCCCCATGTGGGCCGGCCCCGGCACCACGGTGGGCCTGCCCGGTGGCCTCAAGGTGCATATCGCCCAGGGGATGTGGAGCCAGCACTGGAACCTCACCGACACCCTGCTCGATACCTGCGAGATCACCGAGTCCTTCCTGTGCAGCCGCTACGGTTTTGTGACCTCCCTCAAGGGCTTTCCCCTGGAGAAGCAGGAATTGCTCGCGCACAAGGTGCTGATTCTGGCCAACATCCCGGTGGACGCCTTCCCCCGCGAAGGAACCTGGAATGCGATGAAGGACGTGCCCGGCCGCAGCGCGGACTGGGTGGAGGAGTTCGTCGCCCAGGGCGGCGGCCTGTTGGTGCTGGGAGGGAACTACTCCCTGGGAACGGGAGGCGGGGAGATAGAGGGCACAGCCTGCGCTAAGTGCTTGCCGGCAGAGATACACCGCGGCGACATCGTCTTCGAGAACCAGAACAAGCCGGTTGCCCTCACGGCTGTCGGCGAACACCCGATTCTCGCCGGGGTGAACTGGGATCAGCAGCCGGTGACCCTGTTCTACCACGAGGTTACGCCCAAGCCGGAGGCTCAGGTGCTGGTCAAGGCAGGCGAAGCGCCGATTCTGATCGCCGGGCCCTATGGTCAAGGGCGCGTGGTGCTGTGGACGGCGACCCTGCACGGCGAGCCGGCCGAGCCGGCCGTCGCCTACTGGCGCTGGAACGGGTGGCCGACGCTGGTGCGCAACGTTGTACAGTGGCTGGCCGCCGCTGGCGGGTAGCAGACGAGGCCACGCCTGTGCGCCTTTGCCTGCCCGCGCTGACGCGCGGTCAGGCGCCCGCCACCTTGCCCCTGGCGCTGTCCTCGGCGCCCCCGAAGGGAGAGAAGCGCGATCTCCAAGACCGTGGTGGCCATTGAGGGCGACTCGTTTCTCATCAACGGCGAACCCACGTATGCCGGGCGCTGGTGGCGCGGCCACCGCCTCGAGGGGCTGCTGATGAACGCCCGCCTCGTGCAGGGGATTTTCGACGACCTCAACCCCCAGACGCGCTCGCGCTGGGACTACCCCGACGGCCCCTGGGACCCCGAGCGCAACACAGGGGAGTTCGTCGCCGCCATGCCCCGCTGGCGCAGCCACGGCCTGCTCGGCTTCACCATCAACCTGCAGGGGGGCAGCCCCGAGGGGTATTCCTCCGTGGATTGCTAGCCCTGGGAGAACTCCGCGATTACCCCCGAGGGCGCCCTGCGGCCCGAGTACATGGCGCGCCTGGCTCGCATTCTCGACCGCGCCGATGAACTGGGCATGGTCCCCCTCCTGGGCCTGTTCTACTTCGGCCAGGAGCCGCGCCTGCACGGCGAGCCGGCTCTGCGCCGGGCGGTGAGGGAGACGACCGACTGGCTCCTGGCCCGCGGGGACCGGCACGTCCTGATCGAGATCGCTAACGAGGTAGATGTGGCCTACTACAAGAGTGACCTGCTCAAGCCCCACCGCTGCCAGGAGTTGATTCGCCTGGTGCAGGAGCACTCGGCCGGCCGCTCGGACACGCCCGCCGGGCGGCTGCTGGTCAGCGCGAGTATGGCTGGAGGCCAAATCCCGCCGGGCCACTTGCTGGCGGTGAGCGACTTTGTTCTGCTGCACGGCAACGGGGTCAACAGTCCGAGGGGCCTCCGCGAGATGGTGGCGCGCTGCCGGGCGCTACCGGAGTATCGCGGCCAGCCGATCCTGTTCAACGAGGATGACCACTTCGACTTCGATCAGCCTGACAACAACATGATCGCGGCGGTGAGCAGCCGGGCCGGGTGGGGACTGTTCGACTACCGGATGCCCGGAGAAGGCTTTGACGAGGGTTACCAGAGCCCTCCCGTGAACTGGGGCATCTCCTCGGCCCGCAAGCGCGGCTTCTTCCGCCTGCTGAGCGAGATCACCGGAGAGCAGCCGCAAGCGTGAGGTGCTCGTCGCCTGCGCTTGTTGGGCCCCGGCCCGGCACGAGGTTCGGCGTCAACGACTACCGATCGTCCCGGCGCTCCCTGGAAAAATTGAGCGGGCATGCCGGCGATGCGGCATGCCCGCCTAGTTGTCGCTGTTTGGAGCAAGCAGCAGCGAGGCTGTGAGGTCCGACCTAGTAGGCGAAGTTGTAGCACATCGCCGCTTGGATTACCCCTTGCCCTACCACTTGCCCCATGATGTTCCAGTCACTGCAGACCGGCTCCGCTGGCGGATTCAGCCCGCAGCGGTTGACCTGACAGGCGCCGCAAGCCGAGATCATCTCCGGCCTCAGCCACTTGGCGTGCCCATCGGCGAAGCCATAGTTGGAACCGTTCTGATGCCGCAGGGTCATGTTGTCGTAACTGGCCGGGGTGCTGCAACCGTAGATGAAGGTCATGTCCGCGGCGCTATAGGAGCGCCCGTTGGTGCCGTCCGCCTCCAAAATGGCGATGGTTTTTGCCGGGGAGGTGATCATCACGGTTCGCTGATTCCCCAGGCCAGCATTGTCGGCATAGTTGACATTCGGCCAGTTGGCGGGCGACCAGTTGCGGTTGCTGACCGGGCAGTAGAAGATGTGTTGGTTCTTCACATACGGCATCATGGCGTTGGCAAAGTCGTTGGGCGGATTCTGCCACCAGTGGCATCTCTCGTCCCAGTCGTTGTTGTACATGGTCCAGCCCAAGGTCAGTTGCTTGACGTTGCTCAAGCAAGTGTTCTGCATGGCCTTGGCCCGCGCGCGGGCGAAGACGGGGAAGAGAATTGCTGCCAGGATCGCGATGATCGCGATCACCACCAGCAATTCGATCAGGGTGAATCCGTGTTGCTTCATGGGACTCGACCTCCTTTGGGGTTTGGACATCACCGATGCCTATAAGCACACGAACGCAGCCTGCACCCGTGCCGGCATCCTTGCAAGTATCTCGGCGGTACGCTGAGATAGGTAGGGATGGCCAGCGCACCGGCCAGGAAGCAAGAAGGCCCCCTTTGCGGCCCTCGGCCATCCCCCATTGTCATTGCCGATCAGCAGCGTCTATCCGCCATACCAGAACTTGCTGGCGGCGCTGCCGTCCCGCGTCCCCGTCCAAACCCGAGCAGGAATCGAATTGCTGGCCATGAACTTGGCGTGGCCGTCGGCGAAGCCCAGGTTACTGCCCTCGTTGTGTCGGCCTACCATGCCGTAGTTCCCTTCTCGCTCGGTGATGAAGGTCCGGCCCCATCCCCCATAAGAGGCGTTCATGGAAATGCCATCCACCAGCACAAACATCTCGGCCGGGAAGTCCACATTCTCCTGCTTGAAGGGGAAGCAAACGCCGCTGCCGCCCTCCCAGGTGCCCAGGTGCCAGTTCATCTGATACCCTTTCGTTTGGTTGTCGCCGCCATTCCCCAGTTCCTGGGCACGGTCGCTGGGGCAGTCAAGAATCTGTGCGTTCTTTATATAGAGACTGTTGCTAAAGTGACCTCCCCTCAAGGAGAGGGTACGTCGCGGGTTTGCAAACCACCCGTTTACGTCTGACCA
>CALFVE010000115.1 GCA_937928475.1 uncultured bacterium
GACCACCGCGGGCCAGAGCACCGGTGAGGCGCTGGTGGAAGAGAGCTTCACATTCCGGCCAGGGTTGATGCTCGCGGCCGCCGTAGGTGCCCTCCGTGACGACGACATCTCCGGGCTCAGGCACCTCGGGGTCGCGGAGGATGGGCCGACCGTGTCGGCCTAGGTCCCCTGAGAAACTGGCCCGTCGGGAACGTCCCTGCTCTTGCCACCCTAGTTCGACGGTGGCCGAGCCCAGGATGTGCCCGGCGTCGCGGAAGCGCAGTCGCACCCCACCGGGGAGGGTGTACTGTGTTCCGTAGTCACAAGGGGCAAGCAGCCGCAGACACGCCTCGGCCTCCCGCAGGGTGTAAATGGGTCCCGGCGGCTCAACCGGCCCTCCACGTCGCTTCCAGCGCCGGTACTCCCAGCGGGCGTCCTCCTCCTGGATTCGGGCGCTGTCCCGCAGGATCAGGGCGACCAGGTCGCCGGTGGCCAGTGTGCAGTAGACGGGACCGCGAAAGCCCTCGCGATAAAGGCGCGGGAGCAGCCCGCAGTGATCCAGGTGAGCGTGGGTCAGCACTACGAAGGCGAGCGAGGCGGGATCGTAGGCGAGGGGCTGCCGATTGATGTCGCCGCGGTCATCCCGACCCTGGCGCAGCCCGCACTCAACGAGAAAGCGCCGGGAGCCAGTCTCGAGGAGGTACTGCGAACCGGTGACTTGCTCAGCGGCGCCCAGGAAGGTGATCTGCACTGACGGTGAACTCCTCAGCCTTCAGTCTGCGGGGGGAGATGAGCGATGCCGGCTTCCACGCGCCTCCGGTAGGCCTCCAGGCAGCGATCCAGCAAGGTCACGGGGTCGTGGTCATAGATGATCTCGGCGCGGGTGGTCTTGTTCACAATGCGCACTACCTCGCGCACATGATCGGCGACCCCGCCGGTGCCCTCGAGGACCCCGATGAGTTTGCCTTCGTCATAGGCAATGGCGAACTCTCCCAGAGTCCCGGAACGGCCACCCACGATGACCACGATGTCGCAACTGCGAATAGTAGTGATCTCCCGCCCCATCAGACCGCTGCCGGTGTAGACGATGGCGTCGTACTCCTGATAAGGCGAATGATAGCGGACGATATGCTCGTCGAGCGAGAGGGCAGGGGATACGCCGATGACCAGGCCGCCTTCTGCCTTGGCTCCCAGCGCCGCTTCGTGGGGCAGACCGGGACAAGCGCCGGTGAGCAGGACGCAGTCCCGCCGGGCCAGGTGCTGGCCCAGCCGGTAGCACATCTGGAGCGCCTGGGGTTCCAGGACGCCCCCGGCAGAGCCCATTACTCCGACTTTGGTGCGCATGGTCAGGTGTTCCTTCGCTGAGCGAGACGGAGCGGCGGCAAGTAGACACCAAGCGCGGGCCGTGGCTAGCCGGCCGACGGCCCGCAAGGCAGGCACATACCTACGCCCCAGCTTCGCAGTCTGGCCGGAGCGGCTGGGAGACGTGTCGGGCGCGTGGCGCCTTGGCTACCAGGAAGTCACGTCGGACTTTTCCGGCGAGGACACCGGGATGACGTTGGCAGCACGGGGTCCTTTGGGGTCGTCCTCAATATCGAACTCCACGATCGCTCCCTCCGCAAGCGATCGGTATCCCTCCCCGATGATGGAGGAGTAATGAACGAACACGTCCTCGCCATCATCCCTTTCGATGAACCCGTAGCCCTTGGCATCGTTGAACCATTTGACCCTGCCGGTCGGCATCTGAACAGAAACCTCCGATTGAGCGTAGCCGCTGTACTGCCAGACCGAAAACCGATGGCTTGCAACCTCCGGATCCCGCTGCTGCAAGAGGGCGGCTGTGGGCGGCCTTAGGCCCACTAGCACGTATTATACGTATGAGACAAGTGCGGTGCAACACCTGTAGGCAAGAAGGTGCGCATCGTTTGCGCAGAGGGAGTGGGCGCTTCCCGCACCTGCGCAGCGACCGGCACTAGGAGGAATCACCTGGCGGAGAGATCCGTCTCATATGTGTCCCTCTATGCGGAACCTGAGATCCCGCTAGAATCGTTATGACCAGTAGGGAGGCCGATTGAGTTGAGCTCTCATCTGCAAGCGGCGCGCGAGGCCTTCGCGGAAACCTCGGTGCAGGTGTACTCCGGAGCCGGCCTCTTGTCGCGCTTGTCCGAGGTGATGGGGGACCTCGGCATCCACCGACCCCTGCTGGTATGCGGTCAGCAGGTCAGCCGACTCCCCGCGGCGAGCGCGCTGAGGGAGGCAGGTATCCTGGTGGGGGTTTTCGACCGAGTTGAGCCGGACCCGTCGGACCGAACCGTGGTGGCCGGCGGGGCCCTGGCCCGGGGATTGGCTGCGGACGGGATCGTGGCCATCGGGGGCGGTTCCAGTCTGGACGCCGCCAAGGCGATTGCTGCCGAAGCCGTCAGCGCCGGCTGGATCGGAGGGTGCGACCTTCCAGGACAGCCCACGGAAATCCCAGCGGGCGCCCTGCCGGTGGTGGCGGTGCCGACCACGGCCGGCACGGGGTCGGAGGTCACCCCCTTCGCGGTCATCACCTTCACAGCCACGCGACGGAAGGTAGTCCTGAACCACCCGGCGCTGCTCCCGCAAGTGGCGCTGCTGGACCCCACGCTACTGAGCAGCGCCCCGCGGGAGGCCCGCGTGGCCGCCGGGATGGATGCGCTTACCCACGCGGTGGAATCGTACGTGAGCCGTCTGGCTACGGCGGAGACGCAAGCCCGCGCCCGGGAAGCGGTGGAGCTGATCGCGCGGCACTTGCCTCTCGCAGCCGGGGCGACGCCCCCGCTGAAAGACTTGGCCGGGATGCAGCGAGCGGCCCTGCTGGCGGGGCTGGCCTTTGCCCGCACCCGACTGGGCATCGTGCATGCCCTGGCTTTGCCGCTGTCGGCGCTCTTCGGCGTGCCGCACGGCGCCGCCAACGCCGTCCTGCTCCCGCACGGGATGGAGTTCAATCTGCCGGCGGCGAGCCATCTGTACGCAAACT
>CALFVE010000116.1 GCA_937928475.1 uncultured bacterium
TGCTCTTAGTTTCATGCCTGGCGTACTCCCCAAGACGGCAGGCCGAGCGCGTCCCGGACATAAGACTGCCTAGCCTGTTCGAAGCGCGGTCCGCCTTGGGCGCGCTCATGAGGGTCGGCCTCCCAGCGGTGCCCGGCCTCGTGGACCGCATCAATCATGAGCAGAACAAAGAACTGTGGAAGGAATGTGTGCGAGCCTTGGGTTGGATGTTGGGGCCTCATGCAAGAAGCTGGCTGTCCGCGGCAGCGGAGCGCGCAGAAGATGAACCAATGCGTTCTTGTGGAGGCAAGAGATAGCTGGAGAGTACAAGAAAGACGGGCAACACCTTCAAACCACCGCGGGAATGAGCCCGTTTCCTGAGTGGAGTGAAGACGGCCCGCAACCCTACAGCTGGGGGACCACACAGCCCGATGGCGAGCACAAGATCTACCACGTGGACTGGCCTGGATTCCGGTCCGGTGGATGGGATGCGGATGCCGGCTCCCACTGGATGCACATCACGGGCCTTGACGGAGAGGGGGCCTTCAAACTACGGACACGTGTGAAGTTCAAGGGCTACTGGTGTACCAAGGAGTGGCTGCACTGGACACGTGAGCTGCGAGTCTACTCAAACGATACCACAGGGAACAAGTGGGTCGCGAATGTCAACGACTGAGGCGGCCCCGTGCTCGCCCGGCGAAGAAGGTGCAGTCAATGATGTCAAGACAGGTGCTGTTCGCTCTTGGTCTAGTCGTGGGCTTCGCCGCGGGCGTCGTCGCGGCGCGCCAGGGGCTCCCGACCGTTCATGCAGGTGAAGCGCCGTCAGCACCCCCCGCCGACGCTCAACTAGTGGACAGAGCTAAGCAGATCATCGCGCAGCGGAACGAGACCATTAACGACTTGCTGGCGGTGATAGGCTCCCGAGATCCGACGGTACGTCGCGAAGACCAGGTGGAGGCTATAGACCTTTTGGCCGACTTGCACGCGACAACCCCCCGCGTGGTGGTAGCTCTCGCAGATAACCTCTTGCTGCGCCGCCCAGGAGCGCCGGTAGGAGTGACGGCGCCTCCTTTGCCGTGGGTTGAGTACCCCGCCCTTGGCGCGCTCGGGCGCGTCGGACTGCCCGCTGCGCCCTGCCTGGTCCACCGAATTGGCAGCGCGCCCGACGAGCGACTTCGTCAGATGTACCTTGACGACCTGGGGTGGCTCCTGGGCGAACACAGCAAGTCATGGATCGACGCTGCCCTGCGCGGCGAACTCAATCGGCTTGTTCGGGCCCGCTTGCGACAGGCCGCGACGTGGGCCGACGAGCAAGGCGGCAGAACGGGCGCCTATGGTCCCGACGTCTGGCTCTGGCAGCAATATGAGACAGGTCCCTGGTGCGACAGTCCCTGAGGTTGGCGACTACTCGTGCTCCACGCGCTCGAGGATGGAGCGACGGAGGTCGTTGTCCAGGCGTGACCAGTATTCGGAGTAGCCGCCGACGCGAATGATCAGGTCGCCGTATTTTTCCGGCTCGGCCATCGCCACCTGGAGGGTGGCCTGGTCCACCACCGCCATCTGTAGTTGCATCCCGCCCAGAGAGAAGTAGGTCAGCAGCAGGTCGCGGAGTTTCCGGCGCTTCTCCCCCCGGAAGAACTTCTTGCTGAGGCGAATGTTGATCACTAGCGTGCCCGGGGCCAGCCAGTGGGGGATCTTCGTGGCGGACTTGAGCAGCGCCGTCGGGCCGGAGACATCGCGGCCCTGCATCGCCCCCGCACTGTCCGCGATCGGCATCCCCGCATGCCGCCCGTCGGGGGTCGCGCCCACCGGCTTGCCGTAGCCCGCGTAGGTCACGAACATCAGGCACGCTCCCAGATACCGCCCGCCTCGCCAGGGCGCGTACTTGCGCAGCTCCTCGAAGACGAACGTGGAGATCTCGGTCATGATCTCGTCCACGTAGGGGTCATCATTGCCGAAGTGTGGGCAGGCCTTGAGGCGACGCTGCAAGGCCTCATGGCCCGAGAAGTCGTCGCGGAGGGCCTGCAGGAGTTCCTCTGCGGTGATTCTACCCCCTGATCCTCTCCCTGCGGGGAGGGGCGGCTCAGTGTGCGGGTCCGGCGTAGGTGCGCGGCCTTCGAGGGGAGGGGTGTCTGAGGGGTACGGGACGGGCGGGGCGGTCAATCCCCCGGGAACGCAGGCTTGGAAGCCTGCGCTACTGGAGAGAGGCGAGACGTCCGCCGTACTGGAGGGCGGACTGGAAGCCCGCCCCACGCGAAGCGGATCGTAGACCACCTGCTTGAGCGCGGCCAGGGAATCGGCGACGTTGGCCAGACCCATGACGTTGACCACGCACCAGTTGTAGCGCGCCCCGCCGGCGTTATACTCGCGCCCGTTCTCGATACAGTCGTCAATCAAGAGACTCCGCATGGGCTGCGGGTGCCAGCGCGCCTTGCTCTCCTGATTGCGGTTCCACTGCTCGACGCTCTCGCGAATGTACGCCGCGAAGTCCTGCTTCAGTCCGGCGAGGAACTCCTCAAAGGTGGCGCACTCGGGTAGACGCCGGTGCAGGCTCTCCACCAGCACCAGGGGGAGGTTGAGGTCTCCCTCCAGCGAGCCGACGTTGGACTTCCCGTGGATCATCAGTTCAGTGCAGCCGCCGAAGGCGAAGTCGGCGAGATCCGCCTCGGAGACGTTGAGGTGGGCCTCGCGAATCGCGCGGCGGTACTCCGCTTCGTTGTACAAGGCCGGCAAGCCGCTGCCCGAGGCCAGGCAGTCAAAAGTGGCCTCCCAGACCTCCTCGGGCATCTCGGGAGCAATGCGCAGCGCCAGGTTGGGCCGTCGGCGCCCGATGGCCGCTTCGATACACAGGCGGGTGAGTTCATTCACCGCGCTGGAGCCGTCGGCTTTCCGGCCGCCGATCGCCACGTTCCAGCCGGTGGCGCGGTCCATCTTCCCCCACATTTCCTTGATCCATTCGCGAGCCTCATCGGGTGTGATCTCGCCGGCCGCTAGCGAGGCCTCGTAATAGGGGAGCATGAACTGGTCGAAGCGCCCCAGGTTGTCGGTGCCGTCGAGGTGGAGCAGGAAGCACGTGCCGATCATGGCGGTGGCGAAGGGAGACGCGGGGCACGAGGCGCCAGCCGCGAGTAGGGAGGCCTCACCCCCTGCCCCCTCTCCCTGCGGGAGAGGGGGTGCTGAACACCCAACCCCCTGCCCCCCTCCCGCGACGGGAGGAGGAAGAGGCGAGAAGGGAACCTGGGCGTAGGCGGCGAGGAGCCGTCGGCGGTTGGCCTCGCCCTGCGCCGTGTCCTGTGGGGAGGCCTCCAGCAGGGCCACCAGGCGGGCGTGGTAATCGCGGATGCCGTCGAGCAGGATAAGCAGCGCCTGGTACAGGTCGCGGCGGGCGGGGTCCTGAGCGGTGGCCGGTTCGGCCTGCTTGGCGAGAATGCGGGCACGATAGCCGTCGAGGCCCTCGGCGAGGAGGCGACCGTAGTTGGGGATAGAGTGCGTCCAGCCACCGACGCGTGGGTAATCTTCCAGCGCCTCGGCCAGGGCCAAGAGCGCACGC
Source organism: uncultured bacterium (assembly GCA_937928475.1). GTDB lineage: Bacteria > Armatimonadota > Zipacnadia > Zipacnadales > Zipacnadaceae > Zipacnadum. Next base: position 3,530 of record CALFVE010000116.1, read on the forward strand.
GCCTGCTCGGGGTCCGCCGAAGCGGCCGCCTGGTTGCGGAGGGCCTCCAGGTCATAGCAGAAGCCCAGGCAATAGTGGAAGCCGGTCGCTCCCTGACCAGCGTACAGGTTATCGCCGGTTCCCCCGGGGCCGACGGGATAGAGGCGGGTGCCCCGGTAGGGCGGGAGCTCCACGTGGCGCAGGTAGGTGGCGAGGCCCTGGGCAAACCGAATAACGGGCGCCGCCTCCGGCGCGGAGATCCAGCCGGCGGCGAAGAGTTCGCCGGCGCCGAGGAGGTGTTCAGCAGTCGTGGCCATGGTACGGACTCCAGACAGGCCGCAGGATGAGGTCCGCAGAAGCAGGCTTACCCTGCGAGAGCAGGCGTGTCAAGAGCCCCCCGCCCTGTGCCTGACGTCGCCGGGCTACCCCGCCTGCTTTGGTGCGGCCCAAGAAGGCACTTGTTCGCGCGTTCGCAGGTGCCAGTACACTGCCCAGCGCCATCCGGTCACCGACATGAGCAAGGACAAGGCCGAGTTGGGATACGTCGTCCAAGTTCTTGCGCGGTGGCCTGTGACGCCGTCTGCCGGTACGAGACGGAGACAGCAAGGCATAGACTCAGATTACGCAGGCGCGAACAAGTCCCCGGGCTGACTTGAGAAGGTCTAGCGAGGCCCAGCACACTCTGGCTAGGTCGTGCCCACGGCGCGGCCAGGCGGCATTGACGACCTTGAACCCCTTCTCTTGTATCCGCTCCACGCAGGGGATCATGTCGGCGTCGGAAGTGACCAGTA
>CALFVE010000117.1 GCA_937928475.1 uncultured bacterium
TACCCTACGCGGAGGAGGCGGCCCTGGGGGAGGCGCAAGCGAGGGGCGGGAGGTTGCCCTGGGCCGGGCGCGTGACAATTTGGCTGCTGGCGGTTGCCGGGGCGGCTCGGCTAGGCTGGGTTTTTGACCTCGGCGAACCAGTGCGGCTCGATCTCCGGGAAGGGGCGGTCGCGCTCCTGCAAAGCCCCGAACCAGGCCCATTCCTCCTCAGTAATCCACTCCCCGCGTCCGTACTTTCGCGTCATCTCCGCCACCCGCTTGAAATCGCTGTGATGGCAGTGAACGCGCTCGGCCGCGTAGTCCCGCGCCGACCAGGTGGTGATGAGAAAGGGCCAGTCCGAGGCCTGCAGCAGCAGCAATTCGCGAAGGGCCTGGCGTACCAGCGCTCGCATCGCTTCGTCGTGGCCGTAGCCGTGGTCGTGCAGAAGGGCGCGCAGGTCCAGTTCGGCGTCATAGATGCGCTGCCAGACCCAGTTGACATCGTCATTGAGCCAGACCCAGTGGCCACCGCCGGCGCCCCAGGAGCCCTCGGGCAGGGTGATGGCGGTCTCCGGGGAGTAACGCGCCAGGTATTCGCTGCCGGTGAGGACCTCGATTTCCGGGTCCTGATGCATCCAGCGGAGTGCGTGGGTGAGGAAGCGCGGGCCCTCGTGCCACCAGTGGCCGAAGAGTTCGGCGTCAAAAGGCGCGCAGAGCACGGGCAGGCGCCCGCCGGGGTGGGGCTGCGGGCGCAGGGTCTCCTTCACCGTCCACAGGAAATTGCCGGCGTGCTCGCGGAGGCGCCCGTCGGCCCACTCCGGGTGGTAGACTTGCTTGTCGCCGAGGGGACAGTCCGGCCCGGTGACGCGCCAGTAGCGCAGGTCGCCGGGCAGGTGCTTCTTGTGGAACTCCAGGTAGTCCCGGTCACCGGGATAGCCGTGCTCGGCGCTCCAGACCTTGAGGCTGAGCACGGGATCGCGCACCAGCACGGCCACCGGCGGATGGTTTTCATAGAAGTGGCCCACGAAGTAGGGGAAATACGGGCTTTTCTCGCCGAAGTAGGGCCGGGGCTCGCGAGACTTGCGCAGGCGGCCCCAGATTTTGCCCAGGGTGTGCTCCCAGTCAATGTCCACCGGCTCCGGGGGCCCGCCCCCCAAGAGGTGGGTGTCCACGATGAAGTAGTCCAGGCCGTTCTCGCCTAGTAACTCCTCAATCCCCTTGCGGGGGTAGGGAATCTCTGGCCCGCGGATGGCCGGCGGCGCCCAGGTCGCCCGAGGGCGGTAGGCGCATTCCGGCAGCCAGAAGGCGCGCGGCCGCCGACCGAGGTACTTCTCGTAGGTGGCGATGGCCTGGCGCACCTGGAGCTGCACCGAGCCGTCCTCGTGCAGAAGCGGCAGATAGCCGTGGGTGGCGGCGCAGACCATCACCTCGATATGCCCGGCCTCCTGGTGCGCGCGGAACTGCGCCGGCAGGTCGCGCTGGTAGCGATTGCAGAAGGAATCGCGGAGGGCCTCATAACGCTCGCGCCACCGGCGGGCCAGGTAAGCGCGGTGCCCGTCGCCCCAGGCTTGGAATTGCTTCTCGTCCTCGCCGGCCCAGTGGATCTTGTCGTTCAGGTAGTTCGCGAACCACTCCTTGAAGCGGTCGTCGCCGAGCTGCTCCAGGGTGATGGCGGAGAAACTCAGGGTGATCTTGGCCGGGATGCCCTCCCAGGCGAGTTCTTCGAGCAGCCAGAGGAGGGGGATATAAGAGTCGGCAGCGGCCTCGTAGAGCATCTGGCTTCCGTGAGGCCAGGTGCCATGGCCGAGGACATAGGGGATATGGCTGTGCAGGACCAGCACAAAGCAGCCGACAGGCGTGGACATAGGCGCTCCTTTCGAGGAAAGGATTCGCCAAAGCGAGGGACGGCACCTTGGGGGAGGTCGCGACTGCTGGAGACAGGACAGGACGAAGTGGGTCAGGACTTCAGGTGAAATCTACGAAGTACAAGTTCTCCTCGTCAAGTTTCTCCAGATCGAGGAGCACCTTTGCGCGGCGGGGGCGACCGTTCGAGTTCCGGAAGTCGCTCTGGAAAGAGCCGCAGCGGATTAGCGTGCGGTCGGTGATCTCGATGAAGGACACTTGCCGGAGGGTGAACTGGACTTTCCGCAGACGAGACCATGCGCCGCGTTGAATCCGGTCCAGCTCGTACTGCGACTTGCCGCCCTTGACTTGCTCGTGCCAGCGCTGAAAGGTGCGCGTCTCGTCATTGTACACAACTTCTCCCAGGGCCAAGATGAGGCCCACGGAGCCGTATTCCGCGATGGCGGCCGCAATGGCTGCACTGTCGTTCACTATCACTTGGTGACTGCTCGTGTTCATCGCGTGGGCCTTGATGTCCCAAGGCACCTCGCAGAAGCCATCGAATTCAACGCGTCCATACTTCGGCCCCGGCATCGCCAGGATTGGTGGTAGGTGGGTTTGGCATAGGAACTGGAAGTAGAAGCCGATCCACTCCATTTGCCTCCAGTGGGGCCAGGCGGCGTCCCTCATCTCCAGGATGGCACGGTTCCCGTCCCAGTCTCGGGGGAGGCGCACTCGACAGCGCTCTGCCAGCCTCTGCACGGCTTGCGGGGTTACCATGGTTAGCTTCCGAATAGACGCAGCTCCTCCGGTTGGCCGGGAGGCTCTGCCTCAATCCGATAGCGCCCGGTTTCTAAGCGCTCGAGAGCGAAGGAGTAGTACTTCGGCACTACTTCGAAGCCCAGATACTGCCTCCCGAGGCGGCTGGCAACCACGGCCACCTGCCCGGAGCCCAGAAATGGGTCGAGTACCAGGTCTCCCCTCTCGCTAGTGTAGGCGAGGATCTTCTCGATTATCTCTGATGGGAGCTTTGTAGGGGTCTTGGTGTCTCCGTGCCAATACTCCCTCTTGATGACCCAGACGTCCTCCAGGTCTCGATACCGCAGACTCCCGCCGTCGTCACTCCGTGCGTCCTGGCCGAAGCGTGCATTTAGGAAGAACTTTCGTTTCGCGTCGTTCTTGCAGAGATAGAGGCAATGGTAGTGCGAGGTCACGAACCGGCGCTTGCAGACCACTCCGAATTGGTACTTCCAGATGATGTGGTTGACCGTCGTGAACCCGAGCTCGTCGGCGGCGATCAGGATGTCTTTGAGGTTGTTCCAACCCGAGAAGACAAAGGCGCTGCCGGACTCCTTTAGCACCCGGAATACCTGGGCCATCCAGGCCAGGGTGAACTCGAGATATTCGTCGGCCTTAATCTCGCGATAGCCACTGAGGACGCGCGAAGGAGTGCGGTTGTAGTTGCTGCGCTGAGGACCGAACTCAATGGCAAAAGGCGGGTCGGTGATGACCAGATCCACGATGTCGGCAGGCATAGCCCGCATCCCCTCCACGCAGTCCATGTTGTAGATCCGGTTCGGCTCGATTAGCGGCACTTGCCCTCACCTCCGCCGCGATTCTGCGCTCGGCATCTTATGATAGACGGGCGCAGGCAGACCGTCAAGGAGCCGGGGCCTCTTCACTCCCCCAACACGATCCGCGCGAAGCAGGCGGGGTCCTTGCCGTAGGAGATGCCGGGGGTCCAGGCCAGGTAGTTGTAGCCCTTGCCGGGCTGGGGATCAGCCTCGTTGACGGTCAAGGTCAAGCGGAACTCCTTGCCCAGCCCGGGCACGAAGGGCGCGAGCCGGGCCCAGGGGATCGCGACCTCGTAGGTGCAAGTGCCCGCTGCCGCGTCCGCCTCGCCCGCGAAGCGGATCTCAGTCGCCGGGTCGGGCGGCGGCTCGGCGCCCCGGTAGTCGACGACGGCGCAGCGGTCGGCGTAGACCCCAAAGCCGAACTCGTACCAGCCCTGAGGCTGGCCCGGCTCGGTCAGGAGGGCGGCCACCTGAAGGGAATCCTGGGACCACATCATGGGCGGAGTCGCAGCTTGCAGATGATCCCGGTCGCGCACCAGGGCGGCGAGATAGAGGGCCTGGTCATCCCACAGGAGGCGCCAGGTGACGCTGAGGTCCTCGGGTCCTGCCCAGAGCAGGCGCTTGCCGGGCACCGCCGGGTCTACGAAGTAGGGCTCGGCCAGGGTGAACTCGGTGGCTCCGGCCCAGTCGTCAAGCGTGCCGTCCACGGTCAGCGGCCTGCGCGCCTGGGCGATGGCCAGCGTCGGGCGCAGGACCGGCTCGACCGGGCGCACCATCGGGTAGGGCCAGTCGGGCGTCCAGCGCCAGCGGACCTCGGCGGTCGGCGGCGGTACTGTCGCGCCCGCGGGACAGGATACGGAGAAGCGCAGGTCCCGCTTCTCGCCCGGCGCCAGGTGGAAACTGGCCTGCGCCGGTGCAACCGTCCAGGCGCTTCCTCCCCGCCAGGTGACCGTCCCCTGCTTGCCGGTCGCGCCGGGATTGGCCAGGTGCAGGAGGACGGCGTCGTCGGTGAGCCGCTGGGCGTTCCAGTCGGCGTTGAGCGGCTCGCAGGCGAGGTCGAGGAAGCCCTGGTTGAAGTCGCTGGTTTCGGCGATCGCGTAGCGGGGCACCGGCTGATCCAGCGGCTGGAGTGCGATCCGGTGCGGGCGAGGCGTGTTCAGGGCGTAGACCGCCTCGCGGGCGGCCGCCAGGTCGCGGCGCGCGGCCTCGATCTGCTCACGGGTGGCGGCGTCCACCGCCGGCAGCGGCCGCCCCTGGGCATCGGCCTGGCTGCTGGTGAGGTACTGGCGCCAGAACCGGCAGTCCAGTTCGTCCTTGCGCCGCACCGCCTCCAGCACCCGCAGCGACTGCTCATACATGGGCGTATTTGGGAAGCGACCCAGGTTGAGGCCCTCCCGGAGTTCGGCGGCGGGGACTTCGGCCAGGCGGCGGCCGTCAATAAGGAGCGCATAGGCCGGCGCGGTCAGGCCGGTCACCACCAGCCGGTCATTGTTCAGCGTATCATCGAGCCGCACCAGGAAGGAGAAGGGCCGGGCGACGGCAGGCGTGGGATAGGGCAACGCCTCGCACTGCCGCGTGAAGGAGACTGTGCCCTTGGCGACGCGCAGGTCAGAGACCCGACAGCGCGAGGCGCAAAGCACCTTGCCAGCGGCGGCGTCAATCTCTGCGGTCGCCACCTCGGCCGGCGCGCCCAGGGAGCGCAGCAGGTGGTACGCGATGAAGGTCTGCCCCTCGACCTGCGGGTGCACCCCATCGCGGCTGAGCGCGAAGCTAGGCCCGGCGATCACGTGCCCGAGGCCCAAAGTCTGACCGTACAGGGTAGTCATATCCACGAAGCCCACCCCGAGACGCCGGGCCAGGTCCTGCTCGGCTTGGGAGTACATGAGCAGGGCGTAGGGATAGGGCGGACGCGAGACCCAGACGGGATCGGCGGAGACATCAAGTTCGTTGGGGGTAGGCGAAATCAGCATGACCCGCACGCGCGGGTTGGCCTGCCGGGCCAGGGCTACCGACCGCTCGATATTGCCCATCGCTTTCTCCAGGTTCGCCGCCGAGAGCCGCTGGTACCCCAGGTCGTTGTAGCCCATCATGTAGAAGAAGACGTCGGGCCCCAGGCCAACCACATCGCGTTCGAAGCGTGGCAGGGAGCCGGAGTTGTCTCCGCTTTGCCCCCGATTGAAAAATTCGTTGCGCCAGGTGGGAAAGCGGGTAGCCAGGTAGGTCTGCACCAGTGTGGGATACCACTCGGTGTCGGTGATGCTGTCGCCATAGAAGACCACGCGATCTCCGTCGCGCAGGAAAAACGGCGTTTCGGCCCCCGCCAGGCGCAACGGCCAGAGAAGGAGAAGACCGAGAGCCGCCAGCCGCTTGCTCTCCGCCGGCGCGATAGACATGTCCGAGACCTCCTGGAAGAGTGCTTGCGACCCCGCCGCTGCCGATGCGCCTATTCCCCGTCACGTCCGGGGAACCTTCGCCGGCAGGTAGCCAGAGGGACCGCCCTCGTGGTAGACTAGCGGCTATGACCAACACTGCGCCCGAAGAGAAAGGAATTTGCCGGTGAGTCGCCGGCTGCGCCTAGTCCTGGCGGTGGTGATTGCGGGGCTGGCCGGTTGGTGGGTGCACCGAGAGCGGGTGTGCGCCCCGGGCGCCTGCCTACTGGCGCCGCCGGCACGAGAGGCGCCGGCGCAGGAGGGACAGAGGGGGCCAGCAACGTCGCCCCCGGCGGCGCCAGGGGAGTCGGGAACCGCCTCGCCCGCGCTGACCTCGGGTTGGCAAGGGCTCGCCTCGGGCCTGGACTACCGGGTGCAGGAAGTCGCGGGCGGTTCGGCCCGCCTGGTGGCGCTGCGGGTGGACCTGCGCGAATACCACCTGGCGGTGCTGGACCTGGTGGCGCAGGGCAAGGGGCCGATGACGGTGCGTTCGCTGGTCGAGGAGACGAAGGCCGTAGCCGCGATCAACGGGGGATATTTCGACGAGAACTGGCGGCCGCTGGGGCTGCTCATGCACGCGGGCAAGCGCAGCAATCCCCTGCGCCAGGCCGACTGGGGGATTTTCCTGATCCGGGAGGGCAGGCCGCAGATTCGGCACACCCGCGAGGGAATGCCCGCCGGCGCCAGCGAGGCGCTGCAATGCGGGCCGCGTCTGGTGATTGCTGGCCGCGTGCCCCAGTTCAAGCCCGCCGAGTCCAGCCGCGCAGGTATCGGGATCACCAGCGAGGGGCGCGTGCTCCTGGCGGTTACCGCCGGCGGACTGTTGTCGCTGCGGGAGTTTGCGCTGGCGCTGAAGGCCTGCGGCTGCGTGGAGGCCATGAATCTGGACGGCGGGCCTTCGGCGCAGATGTACGCGCGCGCGGGGTCGGTGGAACTGGACCTGCCGGGCGCCTACGCGGTCCCTTCGGCGATCGTGGTGGCGGCTGGGAGATGAGGGGCCTTGCCTTGCGTACTCGAATTGGGTACAATCGTTCTCAATATGAGTACAGCGTGCGCTGAGAGCCTAATCGCGGGGAGCCTCTTCGGGAAGGTGCGCCGGAGCGTGCTATCCCTGCTCTTCGGGCATCCCGACGAGTCCTTCTATCTGCGCGAGATTGCTCAGGCCACCGGCAGCGCGGTCGGTGCCGTGCAGCGGGAGTTGCGCCGGCTAGTGAGGGCAGGGTTGGTGAGCCAGAGGCGACAGGGAAACCAGGTCTACTACCCGGCTAACCGACGCTCGCCGGTCTTCCCGGAGCTGCGCGGGCTGATGGTGAAGACCTGCGGGGTAGCCGACGTGCTGCGGGAGGCGCTGGCGGGCCTGGCGGAGCGCATCGAACTGGCTTTCATCTACGGATCGGTCGCTCAGGGCACGGAGCAGCCAGAGAGCGACGTGAATGTGATGGTAATCGGAGACGTGACTTTCGGAGAAGTGGCCGACGCGGTCCGCACCGCCGAAGAGCGCCTGCAGCGGGAAGTCAACGGCTCCGTTTATCGGATCGCCGAGGTGCGGGAGCGCCTAGCTCGCCACGACCATTTCCTGACCAGCGTCATCCGGGGGCCCAGGATCTTCCTTATCGGAGACGAGGGTGGGCTTGCCCGACTGGCTGGCTGAAGGCAAGGTGCTTGCCCCCCAGAGCAGCCCGCAGGAGATCGCCGAGCTCCCGGGGAGCGCGGATCGTGACCTGGCCGACTGCCAGGCGCCCGGTCACAGCAGCGACTGGCGCCTGGCCATCGCACACAGCGCGGTCCTGCTCTCGGCCACCGCGGCGCTGGCGGCCAGTGGCTATCGTGCCTCCCGCCAATCACATCACTACCACGTCATCCAGTCCTTGCTCCATACCATCGGGGCGTCACCGGGCACGGTGAACCGCTTGCACCGACTTGGCAAGAAGCGCCACCTAGCCAGCTACGAGCGCGCGGGTTTGGTCTCCGGGCAGGAGGCTGACGAGGCGGTGGCCATGGCCCGCGAACTGCGGCAGCAAGTCGGGCAGTGACTGCGCGAGCATCACCCGGAATTGCTGCCGTCGCTGTGAGGCGCTACTCCCCTAGATTACCTCGATGAGCACCTCGTCGCACCAGGCCTTGCCCTCTCCCTGCAGGACGAACTCGAGGCTCATGCAGTGCACCTGCTCGCCGGTGGGCGTGAAGTCCACCGCCACCTGGGTCCAGTCCGAGTCGCCCCCCACCGGCTCCGACCAATACTCGCGGGTCAGATTGCCGGGGCAGAAGATCCACTCCCAGACGCGGAGGCGGGCCTGGCCGGAAGAGAGGGCGGTCTTGAGCCAGGCGGATACGCGATAGGTGGCGCCGGCGGTTAGGTGCAGCGAGCAGCCGTGCTCCGGGCCGGCAGTCACCTTTTCGCCGGCCGATTGCAGGCGCAGACACGGCCCGGTGCGGCGGCCTCCGCTGGAAAGCAGGCTTACCGGAGCGGAGTGGTCCTCTTCCGGGTAAAGGAAAACCTGGCTGCGGTCGGAGGCGGTGGGGTCCAGTCGCTCGGTGAAGTCACACAGGGATTGCTGGCGGAAGACCACGTGGCGCATAGGCCCGAGGGGGCCGGCGGACTCGCGAACCCAGGGATAGCGCCCGGCCATCTCCGTCGGGTAGCGGCCGAGGATCAGGTCGTTGATCTGCGCCTGGGCGGCGAGCGCCTCGCCGGCGGCGCCGGGCAAGGAGGCCAGGGTGAAGGCTGCTTCGTACACGAATTGGCCGCGCTCGTCCTGTGGGGGCGGCAGATCGCGGGTTACCACCCAATGGAGGTGCTCGTCGAGCATGTTGTGGCAGGTGGCGGCCGAAATCGGCATGTTCGCATGATGGAACTCCGCCACCGGGCAGCGGTCGCTGTCCCCGAAGTAGCCCAGGAAGCCCGCCGGCGAGATCTGCCGCGAGCCGTGATGGTCGCGGTTGCCGTAGCAGCCGGCGCCCACGTTGTTCTGGTTCCAGCGGAGAATCCGCCCGTCGGGGTGCTGCCAGAGAATGAAGGGATAGCGGATGTGCCCGGGGCGGTCGTCCACCACGTTCTGGGGCAGGAAGTTGGCAAACTCCACCTGGCGAGCGACCGGGGACTGGACACGGCAATCCACCCGCACCGCGTAGCCCAGGTCCGGGTCCACCTCGAAGGTGCAGGTCTTGATCGCCTGGGCGCCGTCGGCGAAGCACTCTTCGAAGGCGACGGTGAGGGTGTCGCCGCCCTGGCTGAAGGTCAGTTCCTGGCGCTCGCTGGTGGTGGACTGCGCCCACTCCATCCAGTGGGCCAGGGTTATCCGGTCGCCGGGAGCGGTGGGGGCGTGGTAGATAGCGGGGAAGTCCACCGCGCGCGGGGCCTCGGGGAAGAAGTTGACCAGTTCCAGGGTGTGGGCCTCGCCGTGCACCATCCCTACGCGCACCTGGCCGTCGAGTATCCACCAGACGCCGGGCTGGAACTTTTCGGCACGGAAGCGAGGGCGGTAGCCGGCATAGCGCCCGGCAAGGTTGAGGTTGGCTAGGGTGCGGCGGAGGAGGGAAGTGTTGCTCATCAGGATTCCTTGGCTCTCGCGAACTGAGATAGGCTTTCCGGCCCGGGGCCGGCAGAGGGTCTTTGTGCTTTACCCCGGCACCGGTGGCTTGCGCAGTCCGCGCCTCTATTGATAGGTCCCATACTTTTTCACCAACTCAATCACCCGGCAGTATTGCTCGAAGCTGACGTTGTCGGGGACCGAGTGGTCGGAGTGGTAGATGTAGCCGCCGCCGACTTTGGCCGCGCCGAGCTTGGTAGCGATTTCCTCCTCGATGACGGCCGGGTTGGGGTGGGCCATCTTGCGCACGTCAATGCCGCCCATGAAAGAGAGCACTTCGCCAAAGTCCTTCTTCAACTGGACGAGGTTCATCCCCGCCTTGACCTCCAGCGGCTGGAGGCAGGAGAGGCCGGCCTGGATGAGGCCGGGCACGAAGGCGGCGACGTTGCCGCAGGAGTGCAGAATGCACTTGAGGCCGTGGGCCTTCGCGCAGTCGTACACCCGCTTGTGGTTGGGGAACTCGTACTTGCGGAACATGGCGGGCGAAAACAGGGTGGCGTTGCGGTAGCCCATGTCGTCGTAGACGAAGCAGCCGTCGAACTGAATACCGAGGCTGATCATCTCTTCGAGCGCGATGCAGACCAGCTCGGCGCAGGTGTCGAACATCTCCTGCACCCAGTCCGGCTCCAAGGCCATAGCCACGAGCAACCGCTCCGAGCCGATCAGGCCCTGAAGGCGGTCATAGCCGAAGGCGGCCGAGAAGCAGAACCACTTGCCCTGGGCCTGGGCCTCGGCCTGGGCCTTGCGGGCCGCCTCCAGGTCAATGCGGTCCCGGTCCCACTCCAGGCGGTGCTTGTGCTCCTCCCAGTCGGCGCGGGTTTTGACCATGAAGTCAAAGTACTCCGGCGTGGAGGTGGCGTGCTTCCAGTTCTTGATGATCTGCCCGTCCAGGCCCCGCACGATGGTGTACTCTTCGGTTTCCTCCAAGGTCTCGCTGGGTATGCGCATGGAGAGGTTTGCGCCGGCCATGGCGATTTCATATCCGAAGTACTCGGCGGGGCCAACCTCCTCGGGGAGGCCTTCCTGGTGCCAGCGGGCGATAGTGGTGCCCCAGGGGCTATCGTGGATGGCGATGCGGTCGGCTTCCTTGTGGTCGAGGGCCAAGGCAATGCGTTCTTTGGAAGTCATGGTCGGTCTCCTGGAGGGAAGTGAATTGAGCCGGGCACGGTCCTGCGCTTGAGTTCGCGGCAGAAGGCACGCCAGAGCGCCCTTCCCGCGCCGGGGTTTTCTCCGGCCCTTGCCGCCTATCCTGCCAGCAGCTTCGCCGGCAGGTCGTGGACCACCTCGCGGAAGCGCGCTTCGCCCCCCAGCCGCGCAAAGGCCCGCTGGGTTGGGGAGAGGACCGGTGGACGGTACAGGGCATCGTGGGCATCGCTGGCCACCACACAGTCGGGATAATCCCGCAGCAAGCCGAGGGCCAGGCGACGCTCAGCGCGCCCGGCGCGTCCCAGCAGGCTGGGGGCATTGATTTGCAGCACGCAGCCCCGCTCGGCCAGTCGCCGGACGACCTCCGGCTGTGCACGAATCAACTGACTGCGCTCGGGATGCGCCAGCACCGGGCGGAGGCCAGCGAGTTGCAGGGCAAAGACTACCTCCTCCAGGTAGTTGGGCAGGCCGATGAGAGGCACCTCCAGCAGCACACACGAGCCGGAAGCGAGCCGGGGGAGGTTGCGCACGTGGGCCAGAATCTCGGGCACGGCCGCCACCTCCGCGCCCGGCAGCACCTGTAAGGCGAGGTCCTGCTCCGCCAGGATCGCATTGAGCCGCGCCACTTGCTCCTGAATCCAGCCGTGATCGTCGAAATGCTGGGGCAGCAGATGGGGAGTGGCTACCAGGTTGCGGATGCCGTCGGCATAGGCCCGGCGCGCCATGGCCAGGGACTCTTCGATCTCGATCGGCCCGTCGTCCACACCGGGCAGGATGTGACAATGCAGGTCAATCATGGAAGAACGACAGCGCCAAGAGAGCGCGACGCAAGCCCAACGGAAGCAAGACACAAGCGCAGGGGGAGCAAGGAGCAAGCGGAACGGCAGAGGGAAGACCCTCTCCCCTCTGCCGTTGGACTTCCGTTGCTCCTGTGCTTCCTCTGCGCTTCAGTTGCGCGGTCCCTACCGCTGGAAGGTTACATAGAGCCGCTGCTCCTCGCTGTTCCAGGCCGTAGGTAGGCCCAGGACTGCGCAGAGCGCCTGCACCGGCACATAGGTCCGGTCGCCCCTGCGAGTACAGGGCGCGCCCAGATTCTGCACCTGCCCGTTCACCACGATCTTGCTGGTGCCGGGGATAATGCGCACCACCACGTCGTTGCGGTGCAGCTCAATCCAGTTCTGGGTCGGTCCCCAAACGATGGTGCCCCCGATATGGCGGAAGAGGTCGGTAGCGGTGAGGTAGATCTGGCCATGCTTGCGGAAGCCGTGTTTTTCCAGGTCGCCTTCGCGTCCGTTAAACCAAACCACCTCGCGCGGGATGTACCGGCGATACAGCTTCAGGAAGACGGGCGCCCCCTGGCCGACGGTGGCCCGGATTTGCTCAGCTAGGGCGCCCGGGGCGTTGGCCACGTTCAACACCAAGTCGGCGGCGCTGGCCAGTTTCACCCCATCGAGGCCGGTGCTGTCCACCTGGAGGCGGTGGGGGCCGTCGCTGAGTTTCGTGGTGTCCAGGCGCAGTTGGGGCTGGCGATCGTTGGAGAAGAGCGCCGGCTGGTCATCGAGGTACATGACGGTCAGGGAGTTCTCGGGGGGGAGGGCCTTGACGATGATCTCCTCCCGCACGGCGACGCCCTGCTCGAGGGGCAAAACCCCGGCGGAGGACTGGATGACTACCTCCAGGGCGCCCTGCAGCAGCGTTACTTGCACGGCGGAGGCGGCCGAGGCAAGCAGGCCGAGGGTGCAGACGATTACGGGAGCGGTTACAATGGCTCTGGACACAGCGATCCCTCCTGGGCCGGCGCGAGGCGCCGTCGGAGTCTATTGCACGTGCCGCGGACTGGTAACACCACTGCGGTGGA
>CALFVE010000118.1 GCA_937928475.1 uncultured bacterium
CGGTGGCCCGCGCCGGTCTCGCAGGTCTTGCGTACGATGTCCCGGCCGGCCTCTTGACATAGCGGCGGGCCGGGATTATTAGTACGCACCGTGGGGCCGGCGCTGCGGAGGCCCGCTGGGGTCCAGTGAACGAACTTGCCCTGGGCAGCGTCAGTTTCCCTCAGAACCACCACAGGGGGCATGTCCTTCCCTGGGGGCGGCGATAGCCTAGCATAAGCCCCGAGGATGAGTGCATGGCAACCGTAGACTGTGAACGTGAAATAGCCGATCTGCGCCCCGGCGAGCACCTCCTCTTCCTCCACGAATCCGAAGCAGAGCAACGAGAGTGGACGGTGCCCTTCCTCTGCGAGGGGCTGGAGCGGGGCGAGCAGGTGATGTATGCGCTGGACATGACCAGCCCGGAGACGGTCGTTCGCGACCTGCAGGCGGCGGGGCTAGACGCGGAGGCTTATCTGCACAGCGGGCAGTTGGGCTTGCTCTCGGTGCGGGAGGTCTACTTCCCCGGCGGGTGCTTCGACCCCGAGGCGATGCTGCACGCCTGGGACCGCCTAGTAGACCAGGCGCTGGAGCAGGGGTACACCGGGCTGCGGGTCACCGCCGAGATGACCTGGGGGCTGCGGCGCTGGCCGGGTAGTCGTCGGATGCTGGAATACGAATACAAGGTCAATTCGCTCTTCCCCGACCGCTTGTTCATCGCGCTGTGCCAGTATGACCAGCGGCGCTTCTCCGCCGCGGAACTACTGGAGGCAATCGCAGTGCACCCCGAGGTAGTCACCGCCCGCGGCCGTCACCAGAATCTGTTCTTCTCCGCCTCTCAGTCCTACTGCGGCGCGGAGGTGGCCGAGAACCTGCTGCGCTTCCGCCTGGAGTGCATGGAGACGCGCACTAACCTCCGCCGCGCCCTGGAGGAACAAGCCAGCCTGGCCGCCACCGTGCTGGACGCGGTTGCAGCCATGATCATGATCCTGGACGGCGAAGGGCGGGTGGTTTTCCTCAACCAGGCCATGGAGCAGGCCCTCGGATATTGCACGCACGAGGTCAAAGGCCAGACCGCCTGGGAACTGCTCGCTTCCCCGCAGGAACGCGACGACCTCCGCCGGCTGCTGGCAGGCGCGGAGCAAGACCCCGCGCCTCCGGTGTTCACGGCTTGTTTCACCACGCGCGAGGGTCAGCCGCGCCGCCTGCGCTGTACTTGCGGCGCTCCCCCAATCCCGAGTGCCTCCCAGCGGCGCATCGTGATCACCGCCACCGCGGCCCCCGAGCCGCCCGCCTAGGCCAGCCCAGCCCACCGATACCTCGACCGACCGGCCCGCCCCTGCCCCCTGCTCCCGAACCGGCGCCGCTTCGCCTGCGCCTTACAGGGCCCGCCACCAGCCGGAGAAGAAAACGGCCACGGTCACCCAACCCAAAACCAGCATCTTGAACACGATCATGCTGCGCAGGACCAGGCCGGAGATCTCCAGCAGCGGCTTGTTGATGATCGGTACCGGGAAGTTCGGGGCGAAGGCGGTCAGGGCTGCCAGGGCCGCCACCCCTACGGCATACAGCACAATCCCGATCAGCACGGCCAGCCAGGCCCCATGCGCGGCACCGGCTACAATCGCCCGCGCCTTGGAGACGTCAGGTTCCGCCATACATGGTCCCTCCTCAAGCCCGAGGTTCGGGTCTGGGGCAATCTCCCCGCGCGGGGAACCCGGCGGTCTCCGCGGCGGCGAATCGCGACCGGAAGAGCCAGACTACCCGTTGATCGCGTCGCGCACGGCCAGGATGGTTTTCAGGCTCTCCCGCGTGGGGACCGAGGGCCGATACTCCAGGCCCACGTACTTTTCATAGCCCGCCTCGTTGATCGCCGCCAGCACGTTGCTCCAGTTGATCTCCCCCTTCCCCGGCTCGTAGCGCCCGGGCACGTCGGCAGCGTGAAAGTGGCCGATCTGGTCAATATGCGAGGTAATATTGGCGATGAGGTTCCCCTCGGTAACCTGCTGGTGGTAGATGTCATACAGCAGGCGCACGGCCGGACTGCCCACCTGCTCGATGATCTCAAAGCCCTCGGTGCTGGTAGTC
Organism: uncultured bacterium; assembly: GCA_937928475.1. Lineage (GTDB taxonomy): Bacteria > Armatimonadota > Zipacnadia > Zipacnadales > Zipacnadaceae > Zipacnadum. The sequence continues at coordinate 2,065 of CALFVE010000118.1, forward strand.
AGAAAGTAGCCGGGATGGTCCACCAGCACATTCAGCGGCTCCAGTACCAAAGTCACCCCGGCGGCTTCCGCCAGCGGCGCCGCTGCCTTCAGACAGGCGACAATCCCGGCGTGGCCCCACTCCCGGTCTACCACCTCCTTGCCCCAACCTACCGTCGAGATCAAAGTCTTGCACCCCACCCGCTGCGCCGCCTCGATGGACTTGGCCACGTCCTCCGCGTAACGATCAGCCAGATGCACACTCAGCATCCCCGCCGGCGACTCGACGCACATCGCCGCGATGGGCAGGCGCGCCTTCTCGGCGGCGGCTGCTACTGCCTCCAGGTCCTTGTTGGAGAAGCCCCAGAACTCAACGGCGTCCAGCCCCGCCTGCGCCGCCGCCGGAATGCGCGCGGCGAAGTCCTCGATCTCGGGGAATAGCATTTCGATACAACCGGATAGTTTGATCATGATTCTCCTTCTTCCTGCAAGAGGTTCCACATCGGGTTGACCGGCCCACAGCCTCGGCCCAGGGCCAGGCCCCCTCGGATAGCCTGCGTGGCGAATTCCTTGGCCGCGGTAACCGCCGCGAACAGGGTCTTCCCCTGAGCCAGATACGCCGCCAGCGCCGCTGAGAAGACACAGCCCGAGCCGTGGGTAGTCCGCGTGTCCAGGGCGGGGCCCAGCAAGTAGTGCACCCGGTCGCTGCGCCGCTCGTAGAGAACGTCGGTGGCCTCCCCCTTCTCGATCAGGTGGCCGCCCGTGATCACCACCGCCTCCGGGTGCACATCCCACTGGTGGGCGAGCTCGCGCGCCGCGGGGCCCAGGTCCTCCAGCCGGCGCAGCCGCCGCTCCAGCAGCGCCTCCGCCTCCGGCACGTTGGGCGTCACCACCCGGGCCACGGGAATCAGCGTCTTGCGATAGGCCTCCTTGGCCCCCGGCTCGAGCAGTATTCCTCCGGAAGTAGCCACCATCACCGGGTCTACCACCAGGTTCTTCAGACGGTGCTCGGTAACCGCCAGGTAGACCGCCTCCATGATGGCCTCTGTCGCCAACATGCCGGTCTTGGCGGCCTGGCAGCCCAGGTCGGAAACCACCGCCCCAATCTGCGCCTTGACCGCCTCGGGAGGCAGGGGATAGACCGCCTCCACCGCCACCGTGCTCTGCGCGGTCACGGCCGTGATCGCGCAGGCGCCGTGTACGCCCAGGGCAGCGAAGGTCTTCAGGTCGGCGGCCACCCCAGCGCCGCCGCCGGAGTCCATCCCGGCGATGGTCAGCACCGTGGGCGGACGCTTTGTATAGGGCTTGCGCATCGGACCTCGCTGTGCTCCCCTCAGCAGGTGGTCTAAGCAATTCCTCCGCACCAGAAGGCGCACCTGCCTGGGAAAAGCGGGGCAAATTTCTTTTGTACAACTCGCCCGGCCAGCAGGTGTCCTGGGACAGACAGCGAATTGTAAAAGATTGCCTTGCGTACACACCCTAGCACAAGGAGGCCCCAGGAGATGAAACGCCACGGATTCACCCTAATCGAGCTGCTGGTGGTGATAGCGATTATCGCCATCCTGGCAGCGATCCTCTTTCCGGTTTTCGCCCGCGCCCGCGAGAAGGCGCGCGCGAACACCTGCTTGAGCAACATCAAGCAACTGACCCTGGCCGTGCTGATGTACATCCAGGACTACGATGAGGTATTCCAGCCTTGCCGGATGCCGGGTTGGCCCGCCGAGGGGATCTACGCCACCCTGCGCCCCTACGTCAAGAATGATTCGTTGTACACCTGCCCCAGTTATGTTTCGGGAGGTTCCGCGGAGGTTAGCGGCAACCAGCCCTACCACTACGCGTTCGACTACAAGAGCGACCAGTGCTCGGGCGGGGTCGTCCCCTGGGACCGCCAGGGCCTGTTCGCGGACGGGGTCTGGTTCGGTTGGACCGTGGTCGGGCTCAAGAATCTGGAGGACCCCGTAAACACCATCTTGATGGCGGACGGGAATAGGTCTTACTGGTTCTGCTACGGCGCTCAGAACCGCTGGAATTACTTCGGGATAATCCCCCGGCACTCAGACGGGGTGAACAGCGGCTGGGCGGACGGCCACTGTAAGTTCCTCGGTACTGGGCCGCGGCCCAAGCCGGAGCCCAACAACGGTACCAATACTTGGTTCCCAATTGCCGAGCGCTTCTTCACCTGGGCGGCGGACTAGGGGGTAGGTCGAATCGCGGTGGTTGAGGAAATCGCGCGGGTCCCGCGTCTATGTGGCGTGCAGCAGTCGCGCCCGGGCCGGCTCCGGTCCGCTGGGAAGGCGAGCTGCGGCTAACCGCGGTCGCTCTCCCCTCCCGTTCCGGGAAGGCTGCCGGCCCCGAAGCGGGCCGCCGGGATAGGTCGGGCCCGAGCCAAGAAGCCGAAAGCGAGACGCAGGCCCCCTCGCGGGTCTCGTCGGGCGTGCCTGACCGGCACAGGCCAATGCGCCTCGCGGGAGCAATACAAACTTAGACATGGAGGTGTCAGCAGATGCGACGGCGTGGGTTCACCCTCATAGAACTGCTGGTGGTGATAGCGATCATCGCCATCTTGGCAGCGATCCTCTTTCCGGTCTTCGCCCGGGCCAGAGCAAAGGCGCAAGCGAATACGTGCTTGAGCAACGTCAAGCAGATCACGCTGGCCATGCTCATGTACGTCCAGGACTACGACGAGATGTTCCCGGCCTACGCGAGTAACTACAGCCCCCAGGACCTGTACGACACGAAACTGGCCCCGTACATCAAGAACCAGCAGATCTACGCCTGCCCCAGCCACTCCGATGGCGGCACCCAGCAGTGGTACGGCTTCTGCTACAGTTACGCCTGGGTAGTGAAGTCGGACGCCTGCCGCGGCACCAACTGGAACGCTACCGGGATAATCGCGCTGGGCCTGAATTGGGGCTGGTATCCTGTGGTGGGTCTGAAGACGCTCGACGACCCGGTGAACCAGATCATGCTGGCAGACGGCACGCCTAACGGCTGGTACTTCTGCTACGGAATATCGGAGGGCTATCCGTACTCGTGGGCGGGCCTCGACACCCGGCACAGCGACGGAGTGAACAGCGGCTGGGCGGACGGCCACGCCAAGTTCGTGGGTACCGGACCGCGGCCGCCGTGTTCCTGGAGCGGTCCCCCCGGGTGCCCCTGGTTTCCCATTGCCGAGCGGTACTTCACCTGGGCGGCCGATTAGCCACTCGGGGAATGGCGAAGGCCAACCGGCACGGTGGCGCCGGGAGGAAGTACCGGCGCAACCGGAGTCGCGCCTCGCTACGCGGCGAGGCGGCTCTCGGCGGTCGCCTCGTCTTGCGTATGCCTCACTGTCCCGCCTTCTTCGGGCGCTGAGGCCCGCGCCGTCGCGGCGCTGATGTCCCCCAGCGTACCCAGCACCGGATTGCCCACACTGAGTACCCGCCCCAGAGCGAAACCGCCAATCTCCCCTCAGCTCAGGCCGGGCTGGCGGCCGACCGCCGGTTGGCGGGAAGGAATGCCCCAGGTCTCCCGCGAACTTGCCGCCACCAGGCCCGCGGCGGGCCGATTTCCGGCTTCCCCTCCGGTGGCTCCGTGGAGGACATCACCAACTTCGAACAGGCCCGGGAGTGGCTGCACTCCTTCGTAGACTTCGAGCGGCGCGGCTTCCGGCGGCATTTCGCCGATGTCGTGAATCTCGACACCATCCGCGCGCTGCTCGCCGACCTGGGTAATCCCCAGGAGCGCCTCCGCGTGCTGCACATTGCCGGCACCAAGGGCAAGGGCTCCACCGCCGCCCTCTGCGAGGCCGCCCTGCGCGCCGCCGGCTATCGCACCGGCCTGTATACCTCCCCGCATCTGCTCAGCATGCGGGAGCGCATCCGCCTGGACGGCGCGCCGATCAGCGAGGAGCAGGTGGTGAGCCTGGTGAGGCAGGTGCAGCCCGCGGCGGAGGCGGTGCGGCGCCGCGCAGACCTCAATCCCCCCACCTTCTTCGAAATTTACACCGCGATGGGCTTTCTGGCCTTTGCCCAGGCCGGGGTGGACGTGGCGGTGGTGGAGACCGGCCTGGGCGGGCGCCTCGACGCCACCAACGTCGTCTCCCCTCTGGTCACAGTAATCACCACCATCGGGCGCGATCATATGGACATCCTGGGGGACACCTTGCCCCAGATCGCTCGGGAGAAGGCGGGAATCATCAAGCCAGGAGTGCCGCTGGTGCTGGGAGAGCAGGACGGGGAGGCCGAGCCGGTGATCTTAGCTAGGGCAGCGGAGGTGGGCGCCCCGGTGCTCCGGACCCCGCCGGTGCGCGCCGCGGGCCGCCTGCGGCCTCTGGCTCCTCCCGCCTCGCGCGGGTCATTCGCCTCCCCGGCCCAGCGCGTGGCCCTGGCGACCGCCGACGGAGAGTTGCACGTGCGCCTGCCGCTGTTGGGGCGACATCAATGGGGCAACTTGGCGCTGGCCTGGGCGGCTCTCGAAGCGCTCGGTCAGCGTGGCTTTGCCGTCGGGCCGCAAGATTTCGCCCGGGGCGTGCGAGGCGTGCGCTGGCCGGGGCGCTTCGAGATCGTGGAGACGCGCCCCTGGCTGGTGCTAGACTGCGCCCACAATGCGCCTTCCCTGAAGGCCCTGGCCGAGGCCCTCCCTGCTTGTCTCCGCTATCGGCGGCTGATCCTGGTCTTCGGTATGTCCGGCGACAAGGAAACGCAGGCCGCCACTGCCGAGATCGCGCCGCGGGCCGACGTGGTCATTCTCACCCAGGCGATGGTTCACCGCGCCCTGTGGGTCAGCCGCCTCGCCGAGGCCACCTGGCCGCTCTGGCGTGCCACGCCTCACGTGACCTGGACCGTGGAGGAGGCCCTGCGGCGCGCCCGCGCTCTGGCCGAACCGGAGGACTGCATCTGCGTGACCGGTTCGGTGTTTGTGGTGGGCGCAGCGCTGCAAGCCTTGGGGATGCCGGTGCGCTAGGGCTCTCGCGTGGGGCAGGTTTCCAGGGCGTGGGGCACGTTTCTAGCGCGTGGGGCAGGCTTCCAGCCTGCCCTCGAGCAGAGACGCTTTGGCCTGAGGAGGTGCCACCCGCCCTGCGGGCGAAGCAGCCGTCTCAGCAGGGCTCAACGAGATTGGGACCGCACTGCCTATGGGTACTTCCACCTCGCAACGTTCTCCCGCCACCCGCGAATGGGACCTGGTGAGGGAACTGTATCAGCAGCCGAACCCCGCCCCAGGGGAGGTGGTGGGGCGCATCGTGGCCGCCCTGGATGAGGCGGCGCGCCGCCGGCTGCATGACGCGGCCAGTGTCCGATGCCTGGACGCGGTGCTCCACGGCTCCGCCACGCTGGCCCAGCCCGGCGCGGCCCTGCCGGTCGGGGAACCTTCCACCGGCATGCCCGCCTTGGACCTGGCGAGCAGCCTGCGGGCCACGGCCCAGGAGAGCATCGCCCGCGATCGGGTTGCCTCCCTCACCGGGTCCCTGGCTCTCGACGCCATCATTCCCACGGTCCTGGAGAGTCTGGGCCCTACCCCGACCTGGACCGAGTACCCCGCCGAGACCGTGCTCTCCCTGTACTCCCGCTACACCCGCGAGCGCGACCTGGCGGGCTTGGTCGGGCAGTTTTGCGGACATGATCTCGACCGTGTCTTCCGCTACTACGTGACTCGCGACCTCAGCGATTTCGTGGGGCAGCCGGCTATGCCCACCGTGGCCGAGGCCGCTCGGCTGGTGGCCGGGGTGGGCGACTTCTGCCGCCTGCGCGGCTCGCTGCCCACCTTGCGACGGCGCGAGCAAGACTTGCAAGAGATCGTGACCCTGCCCCGAGAGGTGCGGGTCAAGGAACTGCAGCCCCTGACCGAGGAGACGATTCGGGCCGGACTGGCCAACTTGACGGGGGGATAGACGCACTTGGCCGTTCTCCTAGCCCAAGGAGAAGGTCTGTCGGAGAGAACCCAGACAGCCCTGGCGGATCAGGTCACCTGGTGGCTCGACTGGCGTTCCGAGCAGCGCAACGCGATACTGGATTGCGCTGAATTGCCCCTGCCGGGGGGAGCGCGGCAGGCCCTGGCCCTCGACCTGCTGGACCTGGCCACCGCGGTCTATCTCGCCGACCTGGCCGTCCCTCGCGGCGCTAATGAGGCCTGGGTCCGCGACGTCGAACTGGTCCTGGCGGTGCGGGAGGTGGACTTCTGGCAAGCCCAGGAGCCAGCCCTGGCCCGGCTGCTGCAACGGCTCAGCGGGGACAACTTCTCCTTCCGGTTCCATCCCCGGGTGGCTACCGAGCCGGGGCCGTCCGCGCCGCCCTGGCTACTAACTGACTCCGTCTGCCTAGTGTCCGGTGGCCTCGACTCTGCGGCCGGCGCGGCGCTGCTGCTGCGCACCGATCGCCGGCCTCGCCTCCTCACCCATCGTTCGGGCAATCCCACCGTCGCCGAAGCCCAAGACGCCGTCATCGAAATACTGGCCAGCAAGTGGCCGGACCAGTTCCGCTTCTCTCCGGTCCGGCTGGCGCCCAGTTCGCATCGCACTCACGCGCTGCCCTTTCCTCCGCCTGACCAGCGGGAGAACTCCCGCCGCTGTCGTTCGCTGTTCTTCCTGGCCCTGGGCGCGGTGGCCGCGGCCGCCGAGGGGGTCTCCGAAGTCTATCTGTACGACAACGGCATGCTCACCGCCGCGGTGCCTCTTTCCGAGGCCCGCAGCGGCGGCTTTACCACCCACAGCACGCACCCTGTCGTCTTGAGCGCCTTCAGCGCGCTCCTGCAGGCAGCCGGCTGGCACGTCCACGTCCTCAATCCCTTCCTCTACCAGGCCAAGGGCGAGATCGTGCGCACCTACCTGCAGCCGGTGCTCAGTCCGACCGAGATCGCGCGCACCGTTTCCTGCTGGGCTACCGGGCGCCGGCAGCGGCACTGCGGCGGCTGCCTGCCCTGTCTGCTGCGCCGGACTGCGCTGCTCGCCGCGGGCCTGCCCGACGAGGTTTACGACCTGGACTTGCTGGGCAATCCCCGGGCCTTCGTGGGCACCGACGCTTACCGCAACCTGGTGGACCTGCTGGCCTGGGCCGCCAAGGTGCTCTCCACTCCGGAGTTGCGCCTGCCCTTGGAGTATCCCTCCCTGCTGGAGGTTCAGCAAGGTGGGGCCCAGGTGATGGACGTGGTGCGCGCGCTGCGCCGGCAGGCGATGGAAATCTTTGCCGTGGTACAGCGCCACTTCCCCGAGGCCGCCCGGCTGATGCGCGAGTTGCCGTGACCGGCGGGCTCTTCGAAAATGCTGGGAACTCCTCATCTGTTGGCAGGAGCAGCGATCGGTAAGGTCCTGCGCCGGCCCTGGTTGGCCTGGCCGGCGGCCTTCCTGAGCCATTTCCTGCTCGATTACGCGCCCCACCTGGACTCCCACGCTCTGTTTGGCCGTCCTACCGGCGTGACCGGCCCCGAAGCGGCCATGGGCATCATAGATGGCGTGGTGGGCATCGGCCTGGTCCTCTGGCTGGCCCGGGGCCAACCGGCCCGGCGGGTGATGCTGGGCGCGGCCACCTTCGCCATTGTGATGGACGTGCTGGATAATGCCCTCCCCTGGGGCGCTTGGTTCCGGGTCTGGCCGAGGACCGCGTGGCTGAGCGCCTTCCATCACGGCTTCCAGCACAATCTCGCTCCCGCTCACTGGCCCCTGGGCGTGGTCACCCAGATGACCGTGGTAGCCCTCGCGCTCTGGGTCTGCCTGCGAGGGCGAGCGACGCCGGCGGAGCACCCCGGCCGTCGCCCTTCACGCGAGGAGCCTCAGCCCTGAGCACCTCCGCCTGCTGACTTCGAGAAGGCCATCGGGGTTCGGGGGGCTGCTGATTATGACTCGCCGCCAATTCCTCCAACTCGGCGCGGGCCTGGCTGGCGCTTATGTCGCCGGGCGTGTCACCTACTGCGCGGCCTGGGAGAAGTACGACCTGCGCCTGACCCAGTGGACCGTGCCTCTCCCTCGCCTGCCTGAGGACCTCCACGGCCTGCGCCTCGCTCACTTCTCAGACTTGCACATTCACCCGAATCTTCCTTCCGAGTATGTTGATAGTGCCCTGCGAACAGTCGCCGACCTGGACACCGACCTGGTGGTCTTCACCGGCGATCTCCTCTCGACCAAGGCCACCTTCCTGCGCCCTCATCGGACCGCCTTCGCCGCCGTGCAAGCGCCGCGCGGCAAGTACGCGGTCCTCGGCAATCACGACTACTATTATCGGCGCACCGGGCCAGTTGTTGACTTCCTTCAAGAGACTGGCTGGCAGGTCCTCCGCAATGAGAACTTCTTCCTGCCCGGAACCGCCGGTCGCCTCTGCGTAATCGGCTTGGATGACCCCGTAACCGGTCGCGACGACTTCTCTCAGGCCCTGCGCGACCTTCCCGAGCAAACGGTGCGCGTGATGCTCGCCCACACGCCCGACATCATCGAAACGGCCGCCGGCAACCAGGTGGACCTGGTCCTGGCCGGCCACACCCACGGCGGGCAGGTAGTGCTGCCTTTCCTCGGCCCGCCGGCGGTACCCTCGGAGTACGGCGCCAAGTACGCGTGGGGCTTGTTCAACTGCCGGGGGACGCGGCTGGTGGTGACGCGAGGGGTGGGCACGGTCTTGCCCAATGTGCGCTTCAACTGCCCGCCGGAGGTGGTGCTGCTGACCCTGGCGCGGGGAGACTGGCCCCTGTCGCCGGGGGGACCTGCCCGCGACCTGCGCCCCTATGTGCGCCGCGCCCGCAGTCTGCTCCGCCGCCTGCGTCGGCGGCCGCCGTGAGGGAGGCTGCGCTGACCCGGATCAGGCAGAGGTCGGAAGCCTGCGGTAGAAAGCACTCAGTATATTGTGTCGGTTCCAAGTGACGACAGGTCGCTTCACATTGCTTATGCGGCGGTGCACGGTAGTCGCGTCCGGACCAGGGGAACCACGCGGGAGGTGATGGTTGTGCTTGGTGCCTGAGTTTCGCCTCCTGTCCGCTCGGTCGTCTTCGGCGCGGTCGCGCCGCCCGTCCTCGCCGGACTCGCGCCCTTCGTTCTCGCCGTCTTGCTAGCCCTCCCTCCGGCGCTGTATGCCGGCTCTCCCCAGGCGGGTGCCCAGATCGTCGCGGCGGCGCGGCAGACGCGGGCAAGATCACCCTCTGCGGGCACGACTTCACCCAGATCGGTCAGCCGCACTTCGTCGGGGCTGGAGCAATGCTCCGATGCCTGCGACTTCCCAGCGATCGGGGAACCGCACGAGATCAAGAACGATCCCCAGACCGGGCACGTCCCGGCGCAGGGGACTGAGCGGATTGAGGTCGCGCCGGAGGCCAACCAGTTCGGCAACCTCTACGCGGTCTTCTCGGCCCGGCCGACCGCCCAGCGGAAGCTGGCTTGCGGACCTGGCACCCGGAGGCCTGCCGGGCGCCGAGAGCCCGGGCGGCTTTTCAGATGCCTCGCCAGTCAAACACCACGCCCAAGAATTCTTCCCGTCCCTCGTGGAGCAGTTCCAGGTAGGCTCGCGGGGCCTCGGTGTAGGGCAAAAGGTGCGTGATGAGGGGCTCCAGATGCAGGCGCCCTGCGTGCTCTAGTTTCCCCGCCAGCGCGCAGTCCTCCAGGCTATGCCCGCTGGTTACCAGAATCTCGGGACGGTAGCCGTGCACCGAATGGAAGTCGAAGGAGGTGCCCTCCGGGTAATATCCCTGCAGAAGAATCTGTCCTTCCGTACGCAAGAGCGGCCATAATTGATTGACTACCGCATTGCTGCCGGTGGTGTCCACAATTAGGTCGAGGCCCTCCGGGGAGAACTCGCGGGCGGCGGCGACCAGGTCCTGCTCGGCCACGTTGATCGCCTGGTCCGCCGACCACTGCTGCGAGAGGCGCACCCGCAGGGGCATGGTGTCGGCGGTGAGCACCCAGGCGCCGCGCGCCCGCAGGATTTGCGCGGCCGCCTGACCGATCATCCCCTGCCCGGTGACCAGCGCCGGCTGGCCCAGGGCCACCCGCATCCGCCGGGTCCCGCGCATGGACACGGCCGCCAGACCCACCAGGGCCGCCGCCGGGCCGGGCAAGTCCGGCGGCATCAGCGCCGCTTCCTTCACGACCGCCCGGCTGAGGTGGGCGCCCATCCAGTTGCGGTCATACGGCTCCGGCAGGCGCGAACGCATGAAGTGGACGCGGTGGCCAGGCCGGAGCCGCTCGCAGCGTTGCCCGGCTGCCTCCACCACGCCGTAGCCCAGATACCCGGTGACCGCCGGGTGCACCGTCTCCGGACGGTATCCCTCCAGGGCCCAGCGCTCGGTACCCACGCTGACACCGGTATACTCCACCCGCACCAGGGCCTCGTCTTCGGCTGGGTCGGGCAGGGCGATCTCCCGCAGTTCCACCTGGTTGACTCCGGGGAAGACAACGGCGACAGCCTCGACGGGCATCCTTCTCACCTCTTACACAGGAAGTGTGTCCGGCGGGCGCGATCTTGTCTGCCGGGCGCGATTCCCTAGGCAGGCCCAGATTTCCTGCCCGAAGCGCCCCCAAAGGCCCTTGACAGGAGTCAGCGGTCGTGCTATATGTAGTACGCATATAGCAACGGGGACAGGCAAATGCGCAGAGGGTACTGCCATCGTCACGGACAAGCCTACGGGCCCTGCTCGTGTTCGCTGGGCCGGATGACACGGCTGGTGGAGCCGCTCATCTTGAGCCTGCTGGCGCGCGGCGAGGCCCGCTACGGATACGAGATTCTGGAGCGGGCCAACGCGGAGTCGCTTACCGATTCCCCCATTGACGCTGCGGTGGTCTACCGCACACTACACGTCCTGGAGCAAGCCGGTTGCGTGACTTCGACCTGGCAGCCGGGGGCCGGCGCGCCTCAGCGGCGGATGTATGAGATCACTCCAGAGGGCCGCCAGCACTTGCAAGACTGGGTGACAGTCCTGGAGCGACACGCCAAGGCGCTGCAGAGCTTTGTCACCCGCTCGCCCGGGGGCGGCGGGGAATAGATTCGATTAGTCGCTGGGGCCACAGATCGTGGCTGTGCTATATGTCAACTACATCTAGCCTTTTTCACGGAGGAAAGGAGGAATCGTCATGCCCGGATTTGACCAGACCGGACCTGGCGGGCGAGGTCCCAGGACCGGGCGCGGTTGGGGTTATTGCGTGCAGCCAGTGCGGCCCGCCGCGGCTGAAGGGCTGCCGGAGGGCAGTGCGGCTTCCGGCGAGCCATCTGACCAGCCCGGCGACCTGTGTCGGCCCCGCGGGGGTCACCCTCGATGCCTCTGCGGACGGCGGCTCGGACCGCCCTGGTAGGGGTGGCGTCTGACCAAGGCACGGGGAGGCAGGTCGAAGCAGCCGCTTCGGCCTTGCCTCTCCCTGCGCCTCGGTGTAGAATCCCCGTGACACTATCGGGCCTTGTGGGGGCCCGGGAGGAGGCAGAGAAGCCGTGCTGGAGAAGTCAACCTGGCAGAACAAGGTCGGCCTCGCGGAGATGCTGCGAGGCGGCGTCATCATGGACGTGACCACCCCCGAGCAGGCCAAGATCGCCGAGGACGCCGGGGCGGTGGCAGTTATGGCTCTGGAGCGGGTGCCCGCCGACATCCGCGCCGAAGGCGGCGTGGCCCGCATGGCAGACCTGCGGGTCATCGAGGCGATCATGGAGGCGGTCACCATTCCGGTGATGGCCAAATGCCGCATCGGGCACTTTGCCGAGGCGCAGGTGCTGGAAGCCATCGGGGTAGACTTCATTGACGAGAGCGAAGTCTTGACCCCCGCCGACGAGAAGTACCACGTGTGGAAGCACGACTTCAAGGTGCCCTTCGTCTGCGGCTGCACCTGCCTGGCCGAGGCGCTGCGGCGCATCGGAGAGGGCGCGGCCATGATCCGCACCAAGGGCGAGGCAGGCAGCGGCAACATTGTCGAGGCCACGCGACATATGCGCACCGTCATCTCGGAGATAAAGCGGCTCACCCAACTGCGCCAAGACGAACTGATGACCGCCGCCAAGGAGATGGGCGCGCCCTTCGACCTGGTGCAGTACGTGCATGACCACGGCAAACTGCCCGTCCCCAACTTCTCGGCGGGCGGGATTGCCACGCCGGCGGACGCCGCGCTGATGATGCAACTGGGCGCGGAGGCCATCTTCGTGGGCTCGGGCATCTTCAAGTCCGAGGACCCGGCGGAGCGGGCGGCAGCGATTGTGCACGCCACTACCTACTACGAGGACCCGGCGGAGGTGGCCAAGGCTTGCAAAGGCCTCAAGGGCGCGGCCATGCCTGGCCTGGACGTGAGCAAACTGGCCGAGCACGAGCGGATGGCATTGCGGGGATGGTGAGGCGCGGGCAATCCGGCGGATGAGATGAGGACATGGCTGAAAAGGAGATCGTCTTCCTAGTGAGGGAGGCGCCGGAAGGTGGATACACCGCGCGGGCGGTCGGCGAGTCTATCTTCACCGAGGGCGACGACTGGGAGGATCTCCAGCGCATGGTGCGAGATGCCGTCCGGATCTACTTTGAGGAAGGCGACCGGCCCTCGCTGATCCACCTGCTGCTCGTGCGCGAGGAAACCCTGGTGGCATGAAACTGCCTCGCGACCTCTCGGGCGACGAACTGGCGCAGGCGCTCCCAGCGCTCGGCTATGAACCCGTGCACCAGTCCGGGAGCCATGTCAAACCTGTCTGCCAAGGACCCAAGCGACATCACCTGGCGATCCCCCGCCACAAGGCACTCCGCGTAGGGACGCTGTCGGACTTGCTGGCGGAGGTAGCCCGCATTCATGGTCGGACGCGGGAGGAGTTGCTTGAGTTGCTCTTCGGCAAGTAAGACTCCGACGCCCTCAAGGGCGCGGCCATGCCCGGTCTGGACGTGAACAAACTGGCGGAGGACGAGCGGATGGCGCTGGGGGGATGGTAGGTTGGAGGCGGGAGGTGAGAGGAGCGAGGTGAGATGAGGGAGGCGGAGCGAGGTGCGGGCGAACCCGAGAGCATACGCTATTCGCCAGCGGTACGCACAAGCTGCACGAGGAGAAGGACATGGTTCCGAAAGAGATCATTTTCGTAGTTGAGGAAGCGGACGAGGGCGGGTACGACGCTCATGCCTTGGGCGCAGATATCTTCACTCAAGCGGACGATGTGGAACAACTGCGTGACATGGTGCGCGAAGCGGTGCGTGTGCACTTCGAGGAGGAGGAGCGGCCGCGGATCATCCACCTGCACTTTGTGCGCGACGAAGTAGTGGCGGCATGAGAGTTCCGCGGGGCCTATCTGGAGCCCAGTTCATTCGCGCCCTTGCCCGTATCGGCTACGCAACAACGCGCCAAGAAGGAAGCCATGTGCGGTTGACCTGTGAAGAGTATGGCCTCCACCACATCACAGTGCCGCTCCACGACTCACTGCATGTGCGGACCCTGTCCCGCCTGTTGTCGGCCATAGCGAGACACCATGGGATAGCTAAGGACGAGCTACTGCGCCGGTTGTTTGGGTGATCACCTCAGAACGGCCGGCAGATGAAGTACCGCGCCTAGGACGAAACTGCGCGTGCCGCTCATGATCCTCATCGGCCTGCCTGCCTACAATGAGGAAGAGGCCCTGGCCCGGCTCTTGCCGGATATCGCGGCGGCGATGGAGGAGGCGCGCCTGCCCTATCGCGTGCTGGTGGTGGATGATGGCAGCGCGGATCGCACCGCCGAAATTGTGCGCTCCTGCGCAGAAGGGGTCAACCTCAAACTGGTGCAGCACCCGCAGAACCTGGGCCTGGGGGCGGCCATCCAGACGCTGATGCGCACCGCGTTGGAAGACCTCGCCGACGGCGATGTGCTGGTGACCATGGACGCCGACGGCACCCACCGCCCCGCGCTGATCGCACCGATGATACAAAAGATTCGCGAGGGTGCCGACGTGGTCATCGCCTCCCGCTACCAGCCCGGCGCGCGGGTGGTCGGGGTGAGCGGCTTCCGCAACTTCATGAGCAGCGGCGCCGCGCTTCTCTTCCGCACCTTGGCCCCGGTGCGCGGTGCGCGGGATTACACCTGCGGCTACCGGGCGTACTCGGCGGGCATCCTGCGGCGGATGGCGGAGGTATACGGCGCCAACTTGACCACGGAATCCGGCTTTGCCTGCATGGTGGACCTGCTGCTCAAGTTGGGCTGCCTGGGGGCGGTGGTAGTGGAGGTGCCGATGATCCTGCGCTACGATCTCAAGCCGGGGGCCTCCAAGATGCAGGTAGGCAAGACGGTGCGGCGGACACTGGGGCTGCTTTGGCGGCACAGGCTGAGGCCAAGTCGCGAGGGGCGGGTCGCGAGTCGCGAGTGACGACCAGGGAGCCGAGGCGGCGGGGCCGCTACTCACTTGGCCGCCGCGGCCAGCAGCCCGGGGGGGCACGCTCCCGCAGGGAACAAGAGGTTGCGGTCACCTGCCAGAAAGGGTGGAGCCCCGCTGTCCGAGTTGATCGCCGAGACGACGTCCCCGAAGGCCGCGGGGACCGGCGCCGCGGGGTCGCGGTTCAGGCTAGGGGCGGGAATGGCCCTGCTCGCCGCCCTGGTCTTACTGCCTTATCTGCTCAGCCGCCGACCGGCCTGGCTGGACGAGGCCATCTTCGCCTACATGGCCCAAGGGCCGAGCCTCGCGGGTCTCCCCTACTATCAGGCCGGGTATGACAACAAGCCGCCGGGCATCTTCCTCCTCTACCAACTGGCGCAAGCCTTCGACAATGCCGGTCTCTTCCGCGTTCGGCTCCTCCAGAGCGTGCTGGTCCTCGCTACCTCTCTCCTGCTGCTCTTTTGGCTGCGGCGGGAGGGAGCGCCGCTGGCCGGCTGGTGGGCGGCGGCGACGTACGCCCTGCTGCTTGCTTTCACGCCCGGCTGCCTGGCGCTGACCGAGCCGCCGATGGCCCTGTTCGCGGCCTTGGCGATGTACCTCGCGCATCGGGCCTGGCGGGCCGGGGAGCGAGCGAGTGCCTGCCCGCGTGGCGCGGGGCCTTACTGGCTGGCCGCCGGCCTGGCCGTCGGCGTGGCCACCGGCTTCAAGCAGGTGGCGGTGTTTGAATTGGCCGCGCTGATGACGCTGGCCGTGGCCGTCAGCCCGGCCGGAGGCCGGGCGGCCTCCAGCGCGGCGCTGGGAGTCGGGTTCGGGCTGTCCTGGGCGGCGATTCTGGCCTGGATGGCGCTGTCCAGACAGTTCCCCGAGTTCTGGGAGGCGGTGTTCAAGTCCTTCCTCGCGGGAGGGGCGGCGGCGCCCGCGAGCGGGCGGCGGGAGGGGCTTCTGGAGCACTGGCGGTGGATCATG
>CALFVE010000119.1 GCA_937928475.1 uncultured bacterium
TTCCTGTTTCCTGGTCACCACGCAGGCCGGCGTCCGGATCATGACGGATCCCTACGAGGCCGGCGGCTTCGGGGGAGGTATCGGCTACGGACCGATCCGAGACGAGGCCGACATCGTGCTCGTTACCCACGAGCACGCCGATCACGATCACGTGCGAGGAGTGCCGGGTCGGCCCGTGGTACTCCGAAGCAGCGGCTCGGCGCACGGTTTAGAGTTCCGTGCTGTCCCCTCGCTGCATGGTCGCCCGGGGGGGCAGGATCGCGGCGGCAACCGCTTGTTCGTCTGGGAAGCGGACGGCTTGCGTTTCTGCCACCTCGGCGACCTCGGATTCCTCCTCGAGGAGCAGCAACTAGCGGCCCTCGGGAAGGTGGACGTGCTCTTTGTGCCGGTCGGGGGACACTTCACCCTCGACCCGGTGCAGGCCAGCGAGGTCGCGCGGCAACTGGGCGCGCGCCTTATTCTGCCCATGCACTACCGCACCGCGAAGTTTTCCGGTCCCCTGTCACCGGTTGAGGACTTCTTGCGTCTGCACGAGCGGGTCGTGCGAGGTGAGACCAGCAGCTGGGAAGCGAGGCCGGAGACCTTGCCTGTCGAACCGACCGTGGTCGCCCTGCCTCCCGCCAACTAGTGCTGGGCCGCACCAGGTAGCCATGCGCCCCCCGGACCTGCTCAGCGTGGCTTCAGACTGTCCCCCGGCCGCGGAAGGAGTGCCGCTATCTGCGGCGCCAAGCGCGGGTCTGCTCGCGCCCGAAGACGCCCCGTCCTGCGCTTCGCTTGGCTCGGGGCACCCTTCCCGGCAAGGCGGGAGAGGCTGAGGAGACTCGATTAGGGACGGCGCTGCCATCCTGTACGACTGCGCCAAGCACGTAGCGGCCCCGGTTCCTCGAGATTACGCGGATGCCTCGAAGTGCTCCCCGCTGCCGTTGTGTGCAACTTGTCGGGCCTAATGTTGTCCTAACCTCGCACGAGAGCAGGCTACGACAATTTCTGAGGAAAGGCCTTGACAAGTCTGCGCTCGGCTGCTACAGTAGGCCCACAATTCAGCAGAGTTCGCTTGCGCAGGGCGCGGCCCCGAGCCGCCCGAGGAAGACGGTGCAAATCCGTCACTGCCCCGCAACTGTAAGCGGCGACGAACCCCGCACAAGGCCACTCGGCTGACCGAGGAAGGCGCGGGAAGTAGGATGACCCGCAAGTCAGGAGACTGCTGCGCGAGTGCCCCGGCACGATCCTCTCGAGGGCGGAGGAAAGGTCTCTTTGGCAGACACAGACCGCCGCTCCTTCCTCGGAGCGGCGCTTTGGCTATCAGGGCCGCCCCGGCGAGCGAACCCGCTGCATTCCAGTCTCGCCAAGGAGGAAGTCGCACATGGCCCCTAAGCCTCGCCGCTCCGGTTTCACGCTTATCGAACTGCTGGTGGTCATCGCGATCATCGCGATCCTGGCCGCCATCTTGTTCCCCGTCTTCGCCCAGGCCCGCAGCAAGGCCCAAAGCACCAGTTGCCTATCCAATGTCAAGCAGTTGAGCCTGGCTTTCCTGATGTACGCGCAGGACTACGATTCCACCATGCCACCTGCTTATTACTTCAGCAATGGCTGGACCGTGGAAAACGCGTGGGATTTCCGCTGTGTATGGAATCCCGACTTCACTCTCCAGTCGTCCAGTCTGGGTCTGATCGGACCCTACACCAAGAACGGGCAGATTGCCGTGTGTCCCACCTTTGTCGCCCCCAGTTCCGGCCGCCCGACTTCCGGCTATGCCTACAACACCTCGTATGTGGGAGCCTCGCCTGATGAGGGTCGCCAGCCGGCGCCGCTCACCCGCATCCAGTATCCCGCGGAGACTGTCTTGCTTGCGGACAGTGCCTACTGGGACGCCTGGTTTGGCACCGGCATCAATCAGAACAACTACCTGCGTTCTCCTCGGGATCCTTGGAACTATGTTGGACCTAACGTGCATTTTCGGCACAATGGCGCGGCCAACGTGGGCTACTGCGACGGCCACGTGAAGGCGGTTGCCCAGAAATTCGGGGTAAGCAGTGGCAGCCCGGACCTGGCCCATCTGTCCGCCGACGATTCCGTCTACGACTTGGACTAGCGCCGGCGAGGGGCGGGAGACCGACATGAGCCGCAGCAGCAAAGCCTGGGGTGGACTGATGCTGGCGGTGGTCGTACTGGCCGCCGCGTTCCTCCTGTTCCGTTCGCGCGCTATGCCCCCGCCCGGGACGGGAACCGCCGCTGCGACTCTTCCCTCCCGCCCCTCTCTTTCTTGGCCGCGTACCTTCCGGGATGCCCTGGGGTCAGAAATCACCCTGGCCGGTCCCGCCCAGCGCCTGGTCACTATGTCCCCCAACCTCGCGGAGATTGTCTGCGCAGTCGGCGCCGGGTCGCAGTTAGTCGGGGTGGACGCTTTTACCAAGTACCCACCCGAGGCGGCTGCCAAGGAGAAAATCGGCGGCATCACTAATCCCGACCTCGAGCGCGTTCTCGCGTTGTCTCCCGACCTTGTCCTCGTCTCCCGGGGGCTCGACCGGGCGCTGATAGACCGCCTGAAGGCCTTGGGCTTGCGGGTCCTGGCCTTCGATCCGCAGAGTCTGGATCAGGTTCTCGACCTCATCCGCCAAATCGGCCGGATCTGCGGCAAGGAGAGCCAGGCGGAGCAACTGGTTGCCTCCTTGGCGGCGCGACGCGATCGGGTCCGCGCGGCGGCTCCGTCGGGTCCGCAGCCGGTGCGGGTACTGCTCACCATCGCCTGGGACGGCCTTTTCGTC